>REDT01000328.1 GCA_007693295.1 Balneolaceae bacterium | reverse complement strand
GAGGCAGCAGATTCGGAGATCCGTGATCGCCTGAATGGAATAATGGCCGCAACGGGCTGGTTTGTCGATACCGAAGTGGAGGTTAACGACGGGGTTGTGTTTCTGCGGGGCTCAACAGAGACCGACGATTTCAAAAGATGGGCGGGAGACCTCGCCAGAAATACACAGGATGTCGCAGCGGTTGTCAATCAAATCCAGGTAATGGAACCTGATATCTGGAATTATGAACCTGCTATTACCGGTATGCGGGAGCTGTGGCGAAGCATCATGCGTGCGATTCCTTTTTGGCTCTTTGGCTTGTTCGTTGTAATTATATTCTGGGGCCTATCACATCTTGTAGCTAAAGTCACCCGAGCTTCATTAAGGGGACGGGAAATGAATATTCTGCTACAGAATATTGTCTCTAAAGGCGTTGCTGTCATCGTATTTCTTTTGGGGTTATACATCATTTTTCATATTGCCGGTTTAGCAGGTGTTGCCCTCACGGTTTTGGGCGGTACCGGCCTGCTGGGTATTGTACTCGGGATCGCATTTCGTGATATCACCGAAAATTTTCTGGCAAGTATTTTTTTAAGTATTCAAAATCCTTTTCACGCCGGCGATCTTGTAGAGATTGCCGGAACTACCGGTTTTGTCGAACGGCTTACGATTCGTGCTACGCTGCTAATGACGCTTGACGGCAATCATATACAAATCCCAAACTCTACTGTCTACAAAAGCAATATTCTCAATTTCACTAGCAATCCCAACCAGCGAACAACATTTACGATTGGTATCGGTTATGAAAATAGAATCACTATAGCCCAGGAAATTGGGGCAAAAGTTTTAGAGGAGCATCCCGCGGTGTTAAAAGAACCGGAACCATGGATTTTAGTAGATGAACTGGCCGCTTCCACCGTTAATATTAAGTTCTATTTTTGGGTAAATACCCATACCCATAACCGGTTTAAAGTGAAGTCATCCGTTTTACGATTGATGAAAACTGCCTACATAAATGAAGGAATTTCTATGCCGGATGATGCTAGAGAGAGGGTCTTTCCGGATGGTGTGCCGGTGCTGTTAACCAAGGATTCCCCAAAGACCCCGGGAATAGAAGTTAAGACAGGCGAAAAAACGCAGCTATCAGAAGATTTCAGGGTAGCGGCTGAAGGAGAAGGTGATCTGGAAAGCGACGATGATGAAATTCGGGAGCAGGCCCGCCAGTCCCGTTCACCGGAAGAGGGAGAAAACCTCCTGAAACCGTAACGGACAAAGTTCTGATTCTTTCCATATTTTGTGAGAAGGTAATCTACGAAACGGGTATATGATTGTATTTTAATTTAAACTGAGAGAGTAAAATGGATGCTACAAGCAAAAAATTGATTGTGACCGGCGTAACGGTTTTAGTGGGTTTTACATTGAATCAAATCGCACGAAAGAGTTGGACTAAAATATATGATGAAGAACCTCCTACCACTAACCCTTCAGAAGAGATTAATTGGAAGAATGTGATTCTTTGGAGTATTGTTACGGGGACGGTAATAAGCTCCGCAAAACTCGCTACAGAACGATACCTTACGCTTAAACTAAAATCATGAAAAAGATTCTGTTAACGGGCATATCATTCCTGCGATTCCCCAGACGTTTGCTATATATTCATTCCTAAAGAGATTTCATTCTCACTTCGGGCTCTTTGCACAGAGTGCTTCAAAAGTCGTCTTGGCCTGATATGAGGCTGTTCGCTTTCCTTTTTTTGCATCATGGAAATCACTTCATCAATATTCTCAACACAATGCATAATTAAGGTGCCCGGTACAGCATTTTTCATGGCAAACTGCAGTGCCTGTTTCTCATTGGCAATAGTGACTACTATCGGACTAAAAGGGGAATTGGCAATGCCTAGTTTTACGACATCAGTAGATTCCCCGGCCGCCTTGCCTCTGAGATCGGAATCTTCTCTTATAATAACTTTATCAAATGTTTCTGCGGCAATCCGGCCTAATTCAATACTGTCCTCATCTCTCCGGTCACCCATACCACACACAATTCCAATCTTATAGAGATAAGATGAACTCTTCAGATAATTTTGAATTGCCATCAATCCGGCGGGATTATGAGCATAATCTACAAGTACATCATAGTTCGGGAAACTGAAAAGGTTCATCCTGCCCGGAGTTTTTTCTGGTGAAGGCACAAAACTGAGCAGCATTTCGCCTATTTGTGCGGCGGAAATATTTTGGGTATAAGCCGCTGCCACAGATGCCATTATGTTTTCGACCATAAAACCTGCCTGACCTTTGAAGCTGAGCGGTATGTTTTCGACATGTTCAACAATCTGAACTGACTCTCCATGCATGATGGTGATATACTTATTTTTAAGCACCACACAAATACCGCCGGCTTTCTGATGTGACTTTATTTTCGGGCTATCTGACTCAAGTGAAAACAAAACCACATTACAGCGAACTTTATTTCTCATGGAGTATACCCGTTCATCATCCGCATTCAGTACGGCAAAACCTGATGGATGCACGCTTTCGGGGACCACAGATTTCAGACCGGACATTTGGTCAAGGTCATTTATTCCCTTCATTCCCAGGTGATCGGAGGCTACATTCGTTACCACGGCCACATCACAATAATCGAAGCCGAGTCCCTGTCGTAATATTCCGCCGCGCGCGCACTCCAGAACCGCTGTATCCACACCCGGATCCTTCAGTACAATTTGAGCGCTTTTAGGACCGCCGCAATCACCCTTCATGATGCGTTCATCATTCAAATAAACTCCATCTGTAGTTGTGTAACCAACCCTTCGTCCGGCGCCTTTAATGATATGGGATATGAGGCGTGTGGTGGTAGTTTTTCCATTTGTACCTGTCACCGCGATTATCGGTATTCGGCTTTTTTGACCTTGGGGAAACAGCATATCCAATACAGGAGCTGCAACATTCCGGTGTTGCCCTTTCGATGGAGACAAGTGCATACGAAATCCCGGTGCGGCATTCACTTCAAGTACGATGCCCCCTGTCTCACTCAATGGTTTAGTCAAAGTAGAAGCCATTACATCTATTCCACAAATATCAAGGCCAACCATCCTGCCAATTCTGGCAGCCAACATCGCAATTTCGGGGTGCACTTTATCGGTTACATCTTCTGCAGTTCCACCTTTACTAAGGTTTGCTGCATAATCTAAATAGAGAATTTCATGCTGGGGTAAAACGGTATCAAGCGTGTAGTCTTTCTGCGACAGTATGGATCTGGCGCTGGGGCCAATTTTTATTTTGGTGAGGATATTATCATGGTTTTCACCACGTCCTGTATCATCATTTACGATGTTTATCAACTGTTGAATAGTTGAAATACCATTGCCCACAACGTGAGCAGGAGTTCTCTTAGCTGCGGCAACAAATTTACCGCCAATTGTAAGCAATCGATAATCCAGACCGGAAACATGGTGTTCAACAATTACTTTCTCAGAAATTTTCATTGCTGATTCAAATGCTGCTACTGCTTCATCTTCTGTTTTAATATTGGTTGTTACGCCACGCCCCTGGTTGCCCGAAACCGGTTTAACAACTAATGGAAAGCCTAACGATTTTACAGACAATCTCAACTCATCAACACTCTCTACCACATCACCTTCGGCAACGGGTATCGAAATCTCTTTCAGGAAGTCACGACATGCCTCTTTATCACAAGCCATCTCCACTGCCAGGTTACTTGTTGAGGATGTTATGGTAGCAGCAATTTTTTTTTGAAAACAGCCATAGCCCAGCTGATAGCTTGATCTGTCTTCAAGTCTGATATACGGAATGCCTCGTAATGTAGCTTCCCGCAAAAGTGAAGCTGTGCTGGGGCCGGGCATGTTTGCAGAATTCATCTCTCTGATCTCTTTTACGTGCATGCTGATATCAACAGATATTCCTTCAACTAATTTTTTGGCGATCAGTACAGCTTTTTCTGCAGCGAGCTCTCCCGATTCGGCATCAACACATTCAAAAACAATATTATAATGCCCCTCTACTCCGGTGCCGCGAGCCCGGCCAAAACCAACCTCCAGCCCTGCAAGTACCTGTAGTTCTATGGCGATGTGTTCAATAACATGGCCCATCCAGGTGCCACGTTTAACGCGGCTTAAAAAACCTCCCGGCACGCCTTCAGAACAATGATGATCCCAAAGACCGGGAATCGCTTTTTTTATCCGATGGTAAAAGCCATCAATCTCGTCGGTGGGCTGTGTTTCCAAATCTTCTAAATCGAGCTCCATAACCACAAGCCGTTTTTTATTAATTGACCAGAAGTTAGGGCCGTTGGTAACTTTTATGTTTAAGATTTTCATATTGCATCCTCTATTTTATAGCTCTCTTTTCTGTAAGAAATCTTGCTATTACGATATCAATCAACGAGAAAATTTCCTTATGACAGTAAACATCTTCTGCATTGCCATTAAGTTTTGAGCAGAGAATTAAATGTAAAAGAAAATTGACTTTTGGGTAATTTGTGAGACTTATTTTGCAATCTAAAATATCTATATTGAGAGCGTCAAAACCGTTATATAATACATTTTAAGACTTATAAATATCACTGATCACTGCGTAAAAGCAACTTTTAAAGCATGCTGTTTATTGGGCGGGTTAGAAGTGATGGCAACTCCCACCGGGATCCCTTTGGGAAAATTCAAGTTGACACAAAGGTTCACTGAGATCATCCTTTTATCAGAAAAGCCCTGAAAAATGGGGTATCTTCTCATACATCACTTTTTGACCGAGATTTAACATTTAACAGAGCGTGAATCATTAATATGACTAAACCCAAAGGTACTTTAGTAGCAATTGGTGGTAATGAGAAAAAAAACTTCCAAAATCTGGATGAAAAGTTTCATAATGACTTTGGGGAAGGAGTTATACTTCACGATCTCAATAAGCTCGCCGGAGGTCCGGAAAGCCGCATAGAAGTCATTACCACCGCATCTGATATTCCGGATGAAGTAGGTCGTAAATACCTGGAGACGTTTAGAAAACTGGGAGTAAAAAATGTAGGAATTTTAGATATTCGCGAACGAGAGGTTGCAAACAGCCCGGAAGCTCTGAAGGTAATAGCAAACGCAGATGCTGTACTGTTTTCCGGGGGAGATCAAAGTAAAATCAGCAAGGTGTTTAAAGATACCAGGGCACATGAACTATTATTAGATAGATATTACAATGACAATTTCGTTATAGCGGGTACAAGTGCAGGCGCCATGGTGATGTCTGATGAGATGATTACTGGCGGCAGAAATGGAAATGTTCTAAAAAGGAATGATCTTAAAATGGGTAAAGGCCTCGGGTTGCTTAGGGAAGCAATTATTGACAGCCATTTTATCCATCGCGCCCGTTTCGGGCGACTCGCTGAAGCCGTTGCGGTATACCCGGATAAATTAGGGATTGGCCTTGGTGAAGATACCGGCATTATTATTACAGAAGGAAATATGTGTGAAATTATCGGTTCGGGTATGGTAATTCTCTTTGATGGAAGTGAATTAGAGTATAACCAGTCTCAAAATCTGAAAAAACATATACCTATCTCGCTCTCTAATTTAAGGGTTCACATACTTGCTCCAAAAGACAAATACTATATCAGGGAAAAGAGAGCTGAAATTCATTTTAACCCGCAAAATTACCGGGAAAAGATTACAGAATTTGAGTCATAGTCTGCCGGTTATTCTTCAACCCCCGGTACATACCTTCTGTGTTGAATGGCAGGCAAATATTACCCTGAGCATCAACGGAAATGAGGCCCCCCTCTCCACCCAGTTTTTTTAATCGTTTAAATATGGCTTCATTGGCGGCTTGTTCAAGGCTCATCCCTCCAAATTCCATCAGGCATGATACATCATAGGCCACTACTCCGCGTATAAAAAATTCCCCGTAGCCTGTGCACGATACCGCACAGGTTTTATTGTTGGCATACGTGCCGGCGCCAATCAACGGGCTGTCTCCAACCCGCCCCCAGGCTTTATTTGTCATACCCCCGGTTGAGGTTGCCGCAGCCAGATTACCTTCACTGTCGACCGCCACAGCCCCTACGGTCCCAAACTTCAGATCATTATCGGAAGAGTGATCCAACCTTACCTCTCCGGATCCCCGCAAACTGATCCACTGGTCGTAACGAAGCTGCGTAAAAAAATAGGAATCAG
>REDT01000199.1 GCA_007693295.1 Balneolaceae bacterium | reverse complement strand
GGACACTCCAAAATTAGTTCAAATCAAGCCCGTGCCTGTTTTTTAGTCACTTTCTTCACTTCTCCGGCCAATCTTCTCTGCTCCAACACTCCATTGGGCAACAGTTTGATGAACTTTTTCTTCTGAGTATCCCAGTCATCAAGAAACTGCCCGGCCCGTCTGCTTCTGGTCTGTTTGGCATAATCGGTGATTAAAGCTTTCAGCTCTTTTTCCGATCGTTTGTCGAGTTCAAGGGGAGTTACATACTCATCATTTATCTGATGAACCTGTTCCTCCCTAAGGTAAACAACGCCGCCGGTCATACCTGCTGACACATTCCTGCTCACAGATCCCAGAATGGCAACCACGCCATTGGTCATATACTCACAAGCGTGGAGGCCGGTACCTTCAACTACAGCCACGGCACCGCTGTTTCGAACGGCAAAGCGGTCACCCGCCAGCCCGTGAACGTAAAGCCGTCCGCCGGTTGCCCCATAGAGAGCACAGTTGCCGATAATGGCGTTTAAGGTAGGATCAAAGGTAGATTTGGGTGATGGATTAATTACAGCGAATCCACCCGACATGGCCTTGCAGACCGAATCGTTAGCTTCTCCCCAAAGTTTTACGCTGAGCCCTTCAGTAAGAAAAACTCCGAATCCCTGTCCAGCACTTCCGCTGAACTCCATTTCAATCTTTCCATTAAAGCGGTGATCCGAAGTGGCCTCGCCTTTTTCAGCGATTTCAGCCATCCGCTTTGAAGAGATTTTCTTAGCAATGGCACCGCTTAAAGTAGCCAGGGCCGCCCTGTTTTCAGTTCGAATATTGTCTTGGTATGAGAAGGATCCTTCATGTTCAACAGCCTCCTTAGAGAGCCTGACCAGGTTATCGTTATACTCACTGATCCCTTCATTAAAAGGATTCACTTTCGAATTGAATGCATGCAACGGTTCGCCTGTGAAGTAGGAGAGATCAATTTTTCGTTCTTCAATCAGGTTCTGATGCATCTCTTTCGGCTGCAAAAGGTCAATCCGGCCAATTATCTCCTGCAGTGAGCCCGCTCCAATCCTGGCCAGGTTTCTTCTTACATCTTCAGCCAGATACTCCAGCATTCTGATCACGTGGCTCTTCTCGCCCTTGTACTTTGCTTTGAATTTAGGATCATGCGTGGCAATGCCGGTAGGGCATGTGTTCTTCTCACAAATTCGAGCCATAACACACCCTTCAGCAATCAGCAGCAGCTTTCCAAAGTCATAACCTTCTGCGCCAAGAATGGCAGCTGTTACGATGTCAGCTCCTGTTTGGAGTCCTCCATCTGTACGTAGTTCTACGTACTCACGCAGCCCGTGATCGTAGAGAGTTCGATGTACTTCGAGCAGGCCGATCTCCCATGGAAGCCCGGCGTGTTTCATGGATGTCAACGTAGCAGCGCCTGTTCCGCCATCTCCACCTGAGATGTGAATCACGTCGGCACCTGCCTTGGCAACACCCACGGCAATTGTCCCGATATTTTCACCGGCCACCAGTTTCACATTAACCCGGATGCCCGGTTTGATCTGCTTCAGTTCGTATATAAGTTGTTTCAGATCTTCAATGCTGTAGATATCGTGAAGCGGCGGGGGTGAGATCAGGTCGAATCCTGGCTCACTGTGACGTGCAAAGGCGATATCTTCATTTACTTTCACTCCCATCAGCTGTCCGCCTTCACCCGGCTTTGCTCCCTGGGCAATTTTGATCTGTATTTCATCACCGGCAACCAGGTATTCGGCAGTAACGCCAAAGCGGCCGCTGGCTACCTGTTTCACGGTTCCTGTAATGCCAAGCGAGTAATAATAGGGATTTTCACCTCCCTCACCGCTATTACAGCGTCCGCCAATCTCCCGCATGGCCAGGAAAATATCGCGCTGAGACTCAGCGCTTATGGCTCCAAAACTCATCGCGCCTGAACCGAACCGCTTTAGAATCTCTTTTCTGTCTTCTACATCTTCGGTCTTGAGCTCCCCGCCATTTGTCTTGAATTCAAGCAGATGCCGGAAATTTACAGGTGAACTCTCAGTTCCCAGTTTCAGATACTCATCATAAAGTTCAATGTCGTCCAGCTTCAGATTGCTGTCTCGAACCAGGTTGTGGATAATTTTTGAAAGGGTGTTGGTCATCGAGTGTTTTTCACCTTTCTCACCGCGATTATGCTCTTTAAATTGATAGGTGTGAACCGGTTTGTCATCATCACCCATGCCCTCGGTTTCGAGACTATGGTTTAGAATCTGATCCACCACCTCTTTTACCCCAATTCCTCCGACAGGGCTGTACAACCCGGGGAAAAAGTGCTCTCTCAGCTCTTCACCGATACCCAGCGCGGTAAACAATTTTGAGCTTTGATAGCTGCGGGCTACAGAGATCCCTGATTTTGACATGATCTTGAGCAGGCCGGTATTGTAGGCCTTAATCAGATTTTTCTCTTTCTCATCTTCAGTCAAATCCTTGAGTTTTCGGTGCTCTTCAAACCGGGCCAGTTCAAGTGCGCGATACGGGCATACTGCAGTGGCTCCGAAACCGACCAGCGCTGAAAAATGGTGCGTATTTTTAACCTCAGCTGTATCCACAACAATGGATGCGTTCAGCCTTAGGCCTGAATCATTCAGTGCGTTTACCAGTGCCCTGAGCATCAGTAAGCTCGGGACAGGTGGCTGATGCCAGGTTGCATTTCTGTCTGAAATGATCAAAATGGTGGCACCATTATGAACCGCCTCGATGGCCTTGTCTGTAATAGTCCTTATAGCCGATCTGAATCCCACTTCACCGTGATCGCGGGTGAAGGTCATGTCAAATTCGGCGGTTTTTATTCTTGAGGGTGATTCGTTGATCATCCTCAGCGTTTTCATTTGGCCAAGCGAAAGCAGCGGGCTTTCAACTTCAAAGCCCGGAAACTGTGGTAAGAGTTCTTTCGGGGCAAAGATATTGGGACGCTTGCCAAGGTACATGCTCAGATCCGTCACCATTTTCTCCCGGATGTAATCGAGGGGTGGATTGGTAACCTGTGCAAAGTTTTGATAGAAATAGTCGAAGAAGGAGCGGGGCTGATCAGAAAATATAGCCGGCCTCGCGGTATCGCCCATCGAGCCGATTGGCTCTTTACCTTCGGAGATCATCGGCACCAGCATGTTCTCAATGTCTTCTCTTGTGTACTTGAAAAGATGCAGGTTGGCAAAACTGCGATCTACCGGATCAAGCGGCTGTTCAATCAATGTTTCCAGACGATGCTCGAACTCTGCGTCGTAATTTTCGCGCGAATAGCTTGGGTCTCTAAAGTGGATTTTTCCTGCAATGAGATCCATTTTAATTCCATTTCCTGCCTGCAGCGACCCTTTTGCGGTTACTATGCTTTCGTCGATTTCAAATGAACCGGCTTCGGAACTCACATATAGGTGGTCGTCTGTGTACATCCAGCGACAGGGGCGAAACCCATTTCTGTCGAGCCGTCCGCCAATGGATGAACCGTCGGAGTAGGAGATAAAAGCAGGTCCATCCCAGGGCTCCATCGCCCTGCTCCAGAATTTGTAGAAGCTGTTCTCGTGAGCCGCAGGAGGGATCATAATGGCAAGAATATCCTCAACAAAGGGGATACTGCTGCGGTAGGTGAGTGACTCAACCATTTCGTTCAGGCTGCCTGAATCACTGATCTGTTCTCTGGTCAGAAGCTCATCTTTTGGAACACCCAGGTATTTTTCGCGCGATACGGCCCAGGAACGGTTGCCGGTAATGGTATTGATTTCGCCGTTATGGGCAATAATCCTGAAGGGCTGGGTTTTATCCCACGACGTTTTTGTATTCGTTGAAAAGCGTCTGTGAAAGAGTGCAAAGCGCGTTTTAAATTCGGGATTTTGCAAATCCAGATAAAAATCCTTCAGCGCATTGGCCTTGGTTAATGCCTTGTATACAATGGTTCGGGCTGAAAGGGATGCAAAGAAAAATTCACGTACGATACCGTGTGCTTTCTCCTTGGTTCGGGTCATCTGCTTCGCTGTGTAGAGCAGTTTATCAAAGGAGCTGTCGGTTCGGCAATGATCGGGCCTTTCGATAAATGCGTGCAAAATATAGGGCATGGATTCCCTTGCAACTTCTCCAAGTACGGTCGGGTCTACAGGAACAGGCCTGTACTCAAGAATTTTGAGTCCGTAAAACTGAAACGTATCTTCAAAAACCCGAAGCGCCATTCGCCGGCGCTGCCTGTCGTGCGGTGCAAAAATAGTGGCCACCGCAACCTCACCACGCTCGTAACCAAAAAGCTTGAAGGGAATGTCTGCCATAATTCCTGCTCCATCACTGGACACCTGGTCGGCATTACAGGCTCCCCTGTGTTCCACACAGCTTAGCGCGTGAAGAGCTTTTTGAAGATTGGCGTGAGAAAAGTGATTTTTCCGGCTTGCGATAAATCCTACGCCGCAGGAAGATTTTTCATTAAAGGAAGAGAATGAGTTCATGACAGTAGAATTGAAGAGAGAAGATTTTTAAAATATCACTCATTAATAATGTCATAAATACATTGTTGCGCAATATATTTTTTTGTGGAAGCGCTTTTTAGTTATTTAATTAGTTACAATAATTTAAATGACTAAAAAATTTAACTGAAAATTTAAAGTTTCAGGCCGGCTTTTAAAAATATTTCCATCTTGAAACAGTGTGATTTCATCTCAAAATCGTAATCTGGCCTGTAACCCTATGTCAGAACGACGGTTGCCGATAATTTCAGAGTTGCCGCTGCTGATCACGTTTCTGTTTTCATACACGGTTGTCGCTATCTTGAACCAAACCTCAAGCCGGTCAGAAGCTTTATAGTTTATTACAGAGTACACCCGCTGCCCGCGATCGAACAGCATCGTGTTTGAGAGTACGTAGAGCAGGTCGTTTTCAAATTGGTATACTCTTGAATCAAACCCATCCGTGTCGAAAAGGGTGATTCGTGCATCTATCCTCAGGCGCTGATGCGGATAAAACCGGATATCCTGGAACAGAAGATATCCTGTGCCTGCTTCACCAAGAGCCCTACTTATTTGAACAATATCAAAACGGGTTCGCAGCCTTACTGTTGGTAAAACCCAGTACTCAGCCTGGATACGTGCATTTGCTCTGCTGCTATTTCCCAGCAATCGCACCTCTCTTCCAAATTCATCAGAGGATCGGTATTCCTGTTCCCGAACTTTGAATCGAACAAGTGCAAAGAGGCTGAGCTCTCTGAAGGGTGAAAATTCAATAAGTCCTAGCCCATCAAATCCTGAAGTGGATTGACGCGTTTGAAAGCGTGCTGTAGGAAAACGGAATTGATCAAAGTAGGCATTAACACGAAGCTTGGAATTGATGGAGTGCCGAAGCCCAAAATAAAATCCCTCTTCGTTACGGGGTGTGCCCGATTGCTCGCCAAACCCGGCTCCAAAAATGGATTGAAGTTTGCTGTCGTAATACCGGTAAGCCAGAACAGCGGTAGTTTGTTCACCTAAATCCAGCTCACTGCCTGAAATAAATCCGTACCCTCCATTATCGGTAAAAGCAGCCTCTCCAAAAAGCAGTGCCGGACCTGCAATTAATCTGTAGTCTGCAGAGTAACCGGTTAGCTTTTGTCCTTCAAAACTATGTAATTGATAGGGCTGGGTGCCGCGTATTACCGGCCGGCTGAACCTGTTGTGAAAAGCTGAAACTCCAAGAAAACCAATCGGAATTTCCGCACGAATGCGTCCGCCATAAGTCTCCTGGCCAAGATTGTTCCTTCGCTCGCGTTCAGATAGCGTGCGGTGAAAACCACTCTGAGTTGGGAAACGAACGTAGATTTCATCCACTTCTGTGGCAGTCCGTTTTCGATTTGAATAGAATCCGGTAACCTGAAGCCGGTTACCGTACGTGGCAGCGATGCCCCTGAACCCGCTCGCCTCCGCGGCTGATGTAAATGGGCGTATACCGCGCTCATTTTTACTAACGCCCCTCGTGGCATCACTTCCCTTTCCAAACGCGCCTCCGCTCCACAACAGGAGGCCCTGACCGAATGCCACGCTATAATCGCCAAGGACCAATGATTGAAGCCTGCCATTATTTTGAAGAGCTATGTGCCAGGAGTTGAAATCAAAATCAGCCGGATTTGCCAGGGTCTCTCCGGGATCTTTATCCTGGGTCAGGTTCAGTGAGAGATAGTTGCTCTGATACCGGAATCGCTGATAATACTTCACCGGGCTGCCGGTAAATCCTCCAAGGGTATCGGGCCTTTGATAGCCCTGCTGAGGTTCAAGGACCTGCTGTATCCTGGAGAAACCTTCGAAACGCCCGTTCATAGTCCAGTAACGAGGGTTCAGGTAGAGGTCGCGGCCGAGTTCTCGTCCTGTCCCTGCCGTTACGTAAGGCTGAACCCGGTTCAGTGTTGTACGGCCTATACCGGGCACATTCAAAAGATCATCAACTGTGCGGAAAGGCATCTCATTTTCACGATACGTCACAATGCTTCGGGCCTGTCTGAAATTGAGGCCGGGAACCTGAAGAAGTTCGTCAACACCCGCCCGGTTGATATTGACAGGGTTGGCCGCAATCTCCTGAAGAAATTCAGCAAGATCTTCAATATCACGGTCCGTCTCTTCAGGATCGAACTCCTCAATAGCCCGTTCAATATCTTGTTCTACCTGAGTGCGGGTAGTGTCCTGTTGTGCAGAGGCGATAGTGGCAGAAAATGAGATGAGAATTAGAAATAAAAGAGCAGCCTTGCCGCCCTGGAGTTTAAGGTTTGATAGGGGACGATATGTTTCAGGCTGCCGGTTCATGAAACATAGGAGTTAGAATCGAAGTGTGAGGTCTAGTGCAGGACTCAGCCCAAGCGGATCATGCTGTTGCAATCCGAAATTAACTTCCCAGAGGGAGGCGGCATATCCGAAGCCGAGGGCATATGTGAGGGGCTCTGTGGTGATTCCCGTTCTCAGAAAAAGTAAGGGTACAATTTCAAATTCAAGCCCGCTTCTAAAAGAGATGGGAAACTTTACGTCTTTGACCAGCTCTGCGGTGATCAACGCCTGATCTGAAAGGCTGTAGCTGAATCCGGCAGCAAGTTCACGTGGCAGCTCTTCGTCCGTATTTCCATAAGCAGGTTGATTCACGTTTGTAGCCCGTGCACCGAACCATACATCATCTATTACCTCCGCGGCAATTGCCAGTCCGATTCCCACAGCCCCGGCCGAGCCATAATTCCCACCCTGGTTAACATGGAAATAAGAGATTGAACCTCCATAGTGAAATTTTCCGGCACTGTTTTTATAGGCAAGCAGTAAACGGTTTTCATTAAACAGGTCAAATCCGTAGCGATGTAACCCAAGCCCGAAAGTTCCGGAATCAGACCTGTAATTGACAACCGCAGCCATATCGGTAATCTCGGAAATACCCACATAACGAAAACCATAAAATGAAACGTGGTGTTTGTCCGTTCTCATCAAAGCAGCGTTATTGAAAGCAGACCAGTTTGATTCGGCCATGGCAACCCCGGTTTGTCCCATGGATACGTACCGGGCACCCATTATGTGCTGTGCGTTGGAATCTTTTGCTGTAAGCGGCAGTAATGCGAAAACAAAAGATATCCCCAAAAGAATGGATCTATTCCCTATTTTCATCTCTCTGTATTTTTAATTTTCTCTTGGTATTTGATTAATTATCTGAAAATGATTCAAAAAATTCAACAAAAAGTAATTCTTTTGAGCCTGATTTTGTTCGGTACTGTATGGATTCCGGGTTTGATACAGGCACAGGAGCTAAACTGCTCGGTAACCGTGAACGACCGGCAGATCAGCGGATCATCGTATGATTACATTTCTGAGTTGAGCCAGGATATTGAACGCTATCTGAATGAAAACCGCTGGACAGACCACAGATATGAGGATCATGAGCGCATTTTGTGCAACATTCAAATCCTGTTGACGGGAGTTGACAGCCAGTTCAACTATACAGCAGAAGCTGTTTTCACCGTCAGAAGGCCCATATATAATACCATTCAGCAGTCTACTTCGATTGTAATCAGTGATAACAACTGGCGCTTCAACTATCCAAGAAATAAGAACCTGATTTATGATGAGCTTCAGTTTGATGAGCTGACCAGTTTCCTGGATTTTTACGCCTATGTGATATTGGGGATCGATTACGACAGCTTTTCTGAACTGGGAGGATCTGCGTGGTTTAACAGAGCACAAAATATTTTTGAGCTGGGGCAGAATGCCGGAGCATTTGGCTGGGGCCGGGCAATTGGTGCACAGCGCAATCGCTATGGGCTGATTAATGATCTGACGAGTACAGCCTACCAGGATTTGAGAATTGCCTTCTACAAATATCACAGATTTGGGCTCGATCAGTTTACCCTTAATCCTGAACTATCGAGGAATGAAGTGATTGAGGCTCTGGAATTGCTTCGTGAAAACAAACGATTAACCACCAACAATTATCTCTTTGATATCTTCTTCAGCACGAAGTACACAGAAATTGTGGCACTTCTGATGGATGCCGATGTACAGACCCGGTCTAAAGCATATAATATTCTGCGAGATGTGGACCCCGCTCATACCACAGAGTACGAAAAACTGCAGAATTGAACGGTTACTTGATCAGGGTAAGCTTTTTTACAAAAACGCCGTTATTCGTTACCATCCTGGATACATAAACCCCGCTTGAAAACCTGGACGCATCCCAGACTCTTTCATGGCTTCCGGCCGGCAGCGTGCCGTCAACAAGGGTGGCTACACGGCGGCCCAGCATATCGTAAATGTCAATTTTCACATCACTCTGAATGGGCAGATCAAACCGGAAGGTAGTGGTTGGGTTAAAGGGGTTGGGGTAGTTCTGCTGCAGCTCAAAAGTGTCGGGGAGCCCGGTTGCATCTGAGCCGGGCCGTATGATCATTTTAAACTGTACATGGCTGTTCTTGTCGCGGGTTACCACTTCATAACCTGTCGCATGGGCTTTAGAGGCAGTTTGCGACTTCAGATGGCTCATCGATACAGCAATGGATTTATACTGTCGCAAATCGAAGCGCTCACCGGTCTGCTCATTTACAATCTCCACATCCCATGATTCAGGGATATGTTCAAAATTTCTGATGTTCAGCTTAATTTCATCTGTGATGGGAAATCCACCCTTAAAAGCATTTACGCTAAACGGAATGGTGATATCAGAACCAAATCGTCTGGGCATATTATTGATCGCCAGACGCTCTCCGTTGTTGGTGAGGGAGTAAACTTCAAGATAATCGCTGATACCGGGCGGCGGCAGCAGTTTATAGGCGTCTTTTTTGTCGAGGCTGTAACTGCCCGATTCACTGAATGTAAAATGTGCCGTAGATTGATACCGACGCGAATACTGTGCATTGATACTGATTACAGGTATTTCAGGCTGATAGAGCTCTTTTCCGGCAAATGATCCCCCGAAGGTCTTGGAGTCTTCACTAATAATCAGTTCAGGGTTTTCATCGTTGGCCTTGACCCAGAATCCCTGAAACGGAGCAATGATGCCATCACTAATATCACCGGAGCTGCCATTCCAGGTGAGGTACTGGTTGGTATTGGGGTCCCAAACATAAATCGTTGGATCAATGTTGGTTTTGGTCCATGAAGGATGATCCCAGTCAATAGCCGCTCCGTATGGATTTCCGACCATATTCCAGCCGGTGTCTGCCTCTGCGGTATAGGTGACGTTTAAGTCGATCTCACCACCTGTCCCCTCGTTTTCAATTCCGTTCACTTCCAGAAGATAGGGCAGAGGATCATTGTACCGGCTATCTTCAGGCACGTCACCAAACATGAACACATGGTAGCCACGGCCGGGATTAACCGGGTCGGCTGCGTTGTTTGGTGCCCGCCATCGCTGGTTGTCGGTACCGGGGAACGACTCCTCATACCAGAGTACATTTGGCTGCAGATCACCTGCAAGAGATGCACCTGTATATCCTTGTGTAAGCACTCCGCTTAAAAAGCTATCAAAATTAGTATCGATTGGTGATGAGAGCATGCGATAGCCGGGCTGGCCGTAGATCTCCAGCTGGTAAACCAGTTCTCCGAAGTTCACATCTTTAGTATTTGCAATGAGTGAGAGCCCGTCGCCAATCACGAAAGTACCCGATGTAAGAAATAGTGTTCCGTTTACGCGATAAGACCGGTCTGCTGTTACAATGGTTGTGTTCTCGATAGATAAATGATTTACATCAACCGGAAGCCCGGAACCCGTAACCTGGGTAGCGGTACCGTTATAAATGTAGTTGGCACCTATACTGAATGAACGAACAGCGGTTTGAATGTTACCGTCGGCACTGCTTTCCGTGATGCCGGCCGATGAACCGATCTGTAAATTAGCTCCGGCCTCCAGGATAAACTGTCCGGATCCTGAAACTGTGAAAGTGCCTGTTGCCAAAACACCCGCACCATCGCCTGTATCTCTTACGGTAAGTTCGCCCGGATCGTTAATGGAGATGTCCTCAACCAGTGTGATAATGTGGTTTATTGATCTGTTTCCGCCGATAAATATAAAATCATTCGGGCCCGGCGCAAAGCCTGCAGAACCTCCATCATGGCCGGAGAAAGACCAGCTATCGGGGTCATTAAAATCTCCACTCTTCCGGCTGAAGTAGGTTAAACCCGACTCCGGGGTAAACTCTACTTCTGCGGTATTGGTTATGGTGTCACCATTAATTGTGCCCGAAACCGTAACCGTACCCGGTTCGGTTGAAGAGGTGAGTGTAGCGGTATAGGTTCCATCGCCATTATCACTGACGCCACTGAGGGTGCCGTCGGTGGCGGATAGTGTAACCAGAGCACCGCCCGAGTTGATGTTGGTTCCATCAGCATCCACTGCCTGGACGGTGATCTGTGATGTTGAAATTCCATTGGCCAAAATGGATGCCGGATCAGCAGTAATTGTAGTTTGTGCCGGGTCGGGAACAAATGGAGTACTGAATGAGATGATTAGCTGGCCATCAGCTCCGGCTCCGCTATCCGCATTGCGCCCACCGCCGCCACCGCCGCCGCCTGGTTCAACGCCCGGAAGTCCAACTTCACCTCCATCACCTCCATCACCACCCGGACCTGTTCCATCTCCTCCAATGCCGGGATTATTAAGTTGTCCATTTCCGCCGTTAAGTCCATTGCCATTTGTAAATGCGGAACCACCACCACCGCCACCCGCGCGATCAGGTATTGGAGTTCCGGTTGTAGCTCCATTTCCTCCGTTTCCTCCCGAAAATGTAAAAGTTCCTGTACTGGAGGTTGCTGCTCCTCCAATACCACCTGTTGCATTTACTCCGCTAAAACCTCCCTGAGCAAAAACCTGAGAACCATCATCAAAGAAGGTGTCACCTCCGTTAGTACCCGATGCACCACCCAGTCCAACGGTGAAATTGTAGGTTGTACCGGGCGTTACAAAAATCACTTCACTTGCATAAGCTCCACCGCCGCCGCCTGCACTCGAACTATTCCCACCATCTACTATTGCGCCGCCTCCGCCACCACCCCATACTTCAACCGTAATTTCGGTAACACCGAAGGGTGCTGTCCATGTGCCGGAAGTTGTAAAAACACCCTCTTCTGAACCCTGCGCGGTAGGCTGAAAGCTGAAGCTGCTGAATACAGTAACAGCTTCTCCAAAAAGCTGATCCACTGAACGGGCAAGAAAACAGAACTGGTCGCCTGCATTGATCGAACGTTCAACAGTTCCCGATTGAACATTCGCACCATCATCATCGGTGAGCTGGGTTACATTTCCGTTTACGATATATCCAATAGGGTCCCACGTTGGCCCATCATCATCAAAAGTCTCGTAATTCCAGTTAAATCTGAGCAGGCCGTTGTTTGAGCCGGGAATGGTTATGCAGTAGGTGGTATTATTTTCTGAATTGGATTGATCGTCAGCCCCAATCAAGGTGATTGAGCCGGGTGCACCGCTTACATCCACGCTGCTGTCTCCTCCGTCATCATCAAATGCCCAGTTGACCGGGGCAAATTCGTTTGAGAAGCCGTTCACGGTGGTTGTTAAGGATACAGGCGAGAGAACAAAGGTGCTGCTGTTCATCATTAACCTGTCCGCAGTTCGTGGTTCTATCCTGTTGGGCATGGGAGCAGGCTCACCACGGGTGATAACTGTGTCTCTTAAAGCATCAGGGTTGAATTGCCTGTCAAACTCGCCCGGCTCCATAGTCAGCTGCTCTTGTGAACTTTGATCAGATTGAGCGTGAAGGGGAAACAACTCACTACTCCCAAACCAAACAGTAAGAGCAAGAACAAATATTTTTGTGAGTTGGAGTAATCTCATACCTTAATAGTCAGCCGAGCAGGGGTACAGCAAATGGTGTCTTATTCATCTATATTTTTCGAAAAATACAAATATTATCGTCATTTGGTGAATTAGAATACATTTATTGACTGTAATCTGTTTGCTGTTTTGATATAACTTGTAACGCATTAAGTGATAAAAGTTTAATAATCAGGAATGAAAGGAATAATACTCGCCGGTGGAACCGGCTCACGCCTCTATCCGCTTACCAAGGTTACAAATAAACATCTTCTGCCGGTGGGGGATAAACCGATGATCTATTACCCAATTGAAAAGCTGACTGAGGCAGGTATTTCAGAGATCCTGATTGTAACCGGAACCGAACATATGGGAGATGTAGTGAACCTTTTGGGATCAGGAAGGGATTTTGGTTGTCGCTTTACCTATAAGGTTCAGGATGAAGCAGGAGGTATTGCGCAGGCACTTGGCCTTGCCGAAAACTTTGTTGGCAATGATTCCATGGCTGTGATTCTGGGTGATAATATTTTTGAATCAGATTTGAAAAAGGCGGTTAATGAGTTTTCAGGTAGCGGGGCGCAGATCATGATCAAACAGGTGCCCGACCCGGATAGATTTGGTGTAGTAGAGTTAGATGGTGATAAAATTGTTAGTATAGAAGAGAAACCTGATCAACCCAAGTCGGAATACGCAGTTACGGGAATTTATATGTATGATTCCAATGTGTTTGAGTTTATCAAAACACTAAAACCGTCAGGCCGCGGAGAACTCGAAATTACAGATGTGAACAATCACTATATCAGGCAGGGAAAAATGAAGTACTCCATCCTTGAAGGGTGGTGGACCGATGCCGGAACGCCGGAATCTTATAAAACGGCTAATGACTTGATTCATCAGATGAATAAGAACCAAATATGAACTATTTAATAACAGGGGCGAATGGACAGCTGGGGGAGGAGTGGTGCCGCTATTTGAATGAAATCGATGCGGAGTTCACATCCCGGAGTTCATCTGAGCTTGATATTACAGACAGAGCTTTGGTTTTTGAGACTGCAGATAAATACCGGCCGGATGTTATCATCAATTGTGCGGCTTATACAAACGTGGATCAGGCTGAGACTGAGCTGGAAAAAGCTTTTTTGATAAACAGAGATGGAGTGAAAAACCTTGTTGAGTGTTGTGAAGAGAAGGAGATTAAACTGGTTCATTACAGTACCGATTATGTTTTTTCGGGATCCGGAAAAGATTCAAAAACCTATCCGAATGGCTACCCTGAAAATGCAAAGACAGACCCTGTAAATGTATATGGTAAATCAAAACGTGCCGGGGAAGAGGTTGTTGAGGCAAGCACTATTCATTGGCTGCTTATCCGGGTATCATGGTTATGCGGGCCTAAAGGTTCAAATTTTGTAAATACAATGTTACGGATAGGCAGCGGACAAGGCACCGTTCGGGTAGTTGAGGATCAGTATGGAAGCCCCGCGTACACATTTGATGTTGTAGAGAAAACAAATGAGCTACTTCGCAGTGATAAAAGTGGTATTTTTCACATAACCAGCAGTGGGAAAATTAATTGGGCCGATTTTGCTGATGAGATTTTTCGTCAGTCAGGGATGGATGTGAAGGTCGAGAGAATTTCATCAGCAGAATTTCCATCCAAAACGGTACGCCCGGTTTTTTCTCTGCTGTCAACAAAAAAAATAGAGGATGCCGGTTTAAAAATCCTCGGCTGGAAAGAGGGTTTGGGTGAGTTAATCCGCAAAAGGAATAAACGATTATGAAATTTGAACAGACACCGCTTCAAAACATTTGGCTGATAAAGCCTGAGGTAATAGACGACAAGAGAGGGCACTTTTTAGAAACTTTTCGGGTGCACCTGTTCAAGGAGCAGGGGCTTGAGTTTGAGTTTGTGCAGGACAATATTTCCGTTTCCAAAAAGAATACACTCAGAGGGCTTCACTACCAGCTGCCCCCGTCATCACAGACGAAACTGGTGATGGTTGTGAGCGGCGAAATTCTTGATATTGCCGTTGATATGCGAGAGCACTCTCCAACATTTGGAGAGCATTTTACAACGGTATTAAGCAGTGAAAACCGGCATATGATTTTGATTCCAACAGGCTATGCACACGGTTTTTCTGTGTTGTCTGAAGAGGCAACGGTATACTATAAGTGCAGCGATTACTACAATAAAGAGCTGGAACGGGGTGTGCGATGGGATGATCCGGACCTGGCTATCGATTGGGGAGTAGAATTACCCGTGATTTCAGAGAAAGACAGTTCACTTCCACTTTTGAGTGAACTGAGGACAGAAGACCTGTTTTAGACAGGAAGAAACACCATTAATAACAACAAATAAGTCAGGAAATTATGAAATTGATAGTTACAGGAGGTGCCGGTTTCATCGGCTCAAATCTGATTCTGCACTTGCACGATCACTATCCGGATATAGAGATTTTAAACATAGATAAACTTACCTATGCATCTGATATTTCATTTCTGAGCTCTCTGAAACAGTCGCGGAGATACCACTTTAAAAAACTGGACCTGGTAGATCGCAATACAGTTAAAGATACCGTTAAAGCCTGGAATCCGGATGGCGTGATTCACCTTGCAGCCGAGTCGCATGTAGACAACTCTATTCAGGGGCCCGAACCTTTTGTGTTATCAAATGTGGTGGGGACCTTCAATATCCTGGAAGAGAGCAGGCAGCTCTGGATGGATGACGCAGCTACCGGAGAGATTCAGCGTTTTTTGCATGTATCTACGGACGAGGTTTATGGAACGCTTGGTGAAACGGGGTCTTTTACTGAGGAGACGCCATATGCGCCAAATTCGCCCTACTCAGCCTCCAAGGCGGGGAGTGATATGCTGGTGCGTTCCTACTTTCACACCTATGGGATGAACACGGTTATTACCAACTGTTCCAACAACTACGGCCGGCATCAGCACGATGAAAAACTAATACCTACCGTGATTAGAAAAGCTCTTGCTCATGAGCCAATCCCGGTATATGGAATGGGTGAGAACGTGCGTGATTGGCTTCATGTGGAGGATCACTGCAAGGCGCTTATCACTGTGTTTTATGAGGGGAGAGCCGGCGAGCAGTACAATATCGGGGGTGATAATGAGTGGAAAAACATTGAGCTGGTTCATCACATTTGCGAAATTCTAAATCGCGAAAAGGCAGAAGGGCCTGATGGTGACTACAAAAACCTTATCTCATTTGTAACCGATCGTCCGGGTCATGATTTCCGCTATTCCGTAGACGCCACAAAGATGAAAAACGAGCTGGGCTGGGAACCCTCACGGGACTTCGATGAGCTGCTCACCAAAACCGTTAAATGGTACATTGAGCGATACGGTTGACGGTTGTTCCTTTGCGCCTCTTAGCGCCCTTTGCGGTTAATTCATCCGATATATGATCGACCTGTAAGTATGGAGGTTGGTTGACGAGTGGTGTTCTGATTCTTTACACGGAAATATGGACATAACAGAGTTCCGTAAGGTAAACCGCCAAGGACGCAAAGGAACGCAAAGGGTTTTATTAAACATCGAATATAACTTCGGTGTGAAACTCACCTTTCTCGCCCATCCTGTCAATCTGTTTCGGAAGTGAATGGGCATATTCACGGGTAAACAGGTCACCCGGTTTGATATACCCGTCATATTCAGACATCACTCCCGATACTTTTATGGATACGTTCTCTTCCTCCAATCTGTCAAATAACTCTTCATACGGTTTTTTCCAGATCGGAAACCGGCACTTGTAACCCATTTCTGAAAACTGTTCTTCCCTCCATTTTCGGATATCCTCAAGATGGAGATCTCCAAAAATGAGATGATGTATGGAGAAAGGCAGCTGTTCGAAACTCTTGCTGAGTGTTTTAAGATACTGTTCGTTCGAAGATGGGTAGGAGAGCGGAACCGTATAGAGGATTAAGCCCAGCTTCATCGCCTGATTCTGAACTCTCCGGATCGGGATGTTTTGCAGGGGCACATGCTCACTCTCATCATCGTACGTAGTAAGTAGTACGGGGTCCTCTTTCGATTTATCCCGGTAATATCGAAGAGCCAGAAAAGAGTCCTTCCCCCCGCTCCAGAAAAGAATATCGCGTTTCGGTTTTTGATTTGATACAGCCATCAGTAATTTATGAGGAATGAATGAAAAATCGTGTCTATTTAAAAGAACTAATGCTATATACTAAGAAAGCATTAGATAAAGAGTGTCCCTCCGGCGGCGGAGGGCAATGGGGGATGAAAGATATAGCAGAATGATTAAGCATTTAAATTGATTGCAAAATATAGCTTTAAGAAAGTTTTTAGAAACAATCCCTAATTAACGTAACCGAAAAAATAAAAACCAATCTATCAGTAAAAAACAGTATTGGCTGATCAAATCCGAACCCGGCGCATCCACTTCTGTTCAAATATTAACTAACCGATATGTCAATGTTTAAAAAAATATTACTCGTTTTGCTGGGTGTCGTCTTGGCACTTATGACCATTATTTTGGTGAATACTTTTCGGCTTGGCAATACTCAAATCGAGCCCGGAACCCCGGTAGAAGTGGATTGGGACCGTGATGCGATGTTAGATCGGTTTTCAAGAGCGATCCAATACAAAACGATCTCCGGTGATGAGGATGACGTTCGGGATACAACTGAGTTTTATGCCTTCCTTAATTTTATTGAGGATGAGTTTCCATTGGTTCATGAAAGGCTTGAAAGAACCATGTTTAACGAGCTGACGCCCCTCTACTACTGGGAGGGAAGTGATCCAAACTTGAATCCAATCCTCTACATGGGACATTACGATGTGGTTCCCATCGACTCAACGGATATCGGCGGTTGGGAATATGGCCCATTCTCCGGATCTATTGCCGATGGATATATCTGGGGACGGGGTACACTGGATAATAAGAATAATGTAATGAGCCTGCTCGAGACGATGGAGTACCTGCTTACAGTCGATTTTCAGCCCAGAAGAGGCTTCTATGTTTCGTTTGGACACGATGAGGAGATCGGTGGACATGAAGGCGCCAGGGCCATATCACGCTATTTTCAGGACAATGATATCACTCTGCACTATGTGTTAGATGAAGGGGGAGCAGTTGTGTTGGACAATCCAATGTTGGGGCATAAAACTGCAATGGTTGGAATCGCTGAGAAAGGGTATTTATCTCTTGAATTAACAGCCCGCACCAGAGGAGGACACTCATCATCTCCCCCTAAAGATATGGCTATTGTAAAACTGAGTGAGGCTATTTTGAAATTAAATAACAACCAGTTTCCGGCAGCTGTTGATGGTGCTACGGAAAGAATGTTCGATGCAGTAGCCAGTAAGTTGCCATTTCACCTTAGAATGGTATATGGAAATCGTTGGGCAACCGAACGACTCATGACCCGAATGATGGCCTCGGATCCATCCGTCGCTCCAATGGTTCGAACAACGACGGCTCCAACGATTCTGAGAGCGGGTGTCAAAGACAACGTGCTTCCGAACGAAGCCAGGGCTGTGGTCAATTTCAGGCTGTTGCCGGGCGAGACATTTGATTCCGTAAAAGAGCATGTAACAAAAGTGATCAATGATGATGATGTCACCATGCGTGAATATGGGCCGATTCAGGTGCCTCCATCGATGGTTTCACCGGTAAGCAGCTCGACCTACAGAATGTTACAACAGGCCATTATGGATCGATTTCAGGATCTCTATGTAATGCCTTACCTGGTAAGCGGTGCAACAGATTCCCGCTATTTTACCGGCATTACAGATCAGATATACCGTTTTAGTCCGGTAGAGTTCAGTATGGCTGATATGGGAATTATTCATGGTACAGGTGAAAGGATTTCAGTTGATTCGTATGTAGGCGCCATAGATTTTTATGTGCATCTGATTCAGATGAGCACGGAATGATGAGTCTTTGAGATCCGTTTTTGAACAGTTGATGAAAGCAGAATTGAAAAAAGGAATTTTGAAAAACCCCCAAAAAATAATCAAATAAGTATGAGTAAAAAACAGTATTGGCTGATGAAATCCGAACCCGACGCGTACAGCATTGATGATCTTGAACGTGATGGCCAAATCCACTGGAGTGGTGTTCGGAACTACGAAGCGCGCAACATTATGCGGGACAAAATGAATGTGGGCGACCGCGCCTTTTTCTATCATTCCAATGTAAAACCGCCATCTATTGTGGGTGAAATGGAGGTGTGCACAGAGCCTTATCCGGACCCCCTGCAATTTGATCCCGACAGCAAATATTTCGATGAAAAAAGCAGCGAGAGTGATCCCCGATGGCAGTTGGTGGATGTAAAGTTCATTCGTAAGTTTGAAAATCCCGTTACCCGTGATCAGCTTAAAGAAGATGATGATCTGCTTGAAATGCAGCTTTTCAAACGCAATCGCCTCTCCATCACCGAAGTGACTGAAAGCGAGTACAAAAAGATATTAAAGTTGGCGGGTGCTGAAGAGAGATAACCTTCATGAGTCATAAAGCATGCGGAGCTTATATTGTTGTAATGAGTCTCTCGCAGAGGTCCGCTGATGAATCGCTGAGTTTCGCGGAGGAATCTACAACCTGAATCTTGTGTTCTGCGCCATACACAAGACACTGGCAGGATCGTGCGAAATGCACACGATAGCTTGAGTCGGTTTGTACACTCATCAATTGTCGATAAAAAAGCAAAACTTACATGATTTTTAATATACTGCAAGAAATCTTGATGTTATGCCTACAGTAATGAGAATTGATGGGTATCGCTTCTTTTTCTTCAGTAATAAAGGTAATGAACCGGTACACATACACGTTGAAAGTGGAGATGGTTATTGTAAGTTTTGGTTAAACCCTGTATCCCTTGCATATTCAACTAAATACAACTCATCTGAACTTAACAAGATCAGAAAGATGGTAGAAGAGCATAAAACTTTAATTGAAGATTCGTGGAATGAGCACTTCAGTAAAACATAAACCGGCTAAGGCAAGTGAGCTTTGGTTCTCTGAGGATAAACTTTTTGTACGTCTTATTGACGGCAGAGAGATTGGTGTGCCACTGGAATGGTTCCCAAAGCTGCGAGATGCTTCTGCCGGAGATCTTAATAACTGGCGGTTTATCGGTGGTGGGATTGGAATTCATTGGGAAAAACTTGATGAAGACATTTCAATAGAAGGCCTGATGAATTGAGTAATTTGGGGAGTTAGTTATTGGCTTGTTGGAAATGCCAGTGATAAACCCAAAACAGCAGATCAACACTCATAATTCAGTACTTAAACACCCATCCCCTAAGAATGTTGATGCATCAGGTAAACCATCTCTTTAAACAGCTTGTAACCAACCATGGCTGTCATATTATTTACGTCACGTGTGGGGTTATACTCTACGATGTCGGCACCGGCAATCGGAACCGCAATTTGCTGCAATAGCCTGATGAGCTCTCTTGTAGGTAGTCCTCCGGGTTCGTGATGAGAAACGCCGGGGGCATAGGCAGGATCGAGCACGTCCATATCCAACGAAATGTAGAGTGGTCCCTTTAATCCTTTAAGAAAATCAGTACTGAAATCATTCATCTCAACGATCTGCACATCAAACTTTTTGGCCTGTTCACGCTGATGATCGGTGAGTGCCCGTACTCCAACCTGTGTGAGTGACTGAATCTTTCCGGTCTCCATCAATCGGGCAAATGGAGATGCGTGTGAGTAAGGGTTGTTATCAAAACTATCGTAAAGGTCACTGTGAGCGTCAAATTGAAGAATGTTCAGATTTTCAAAAACATCAGCGTGAGCATCAATCACCGGGTAGGAGATAGAGTGATCTCCGCCCAGGCTCAATAGCCGGCCGGGATTTGTAAGTATGCCGGATATTTTATTCCTGATCTGCAGAAAAGCTGATTCAGGATCCGTTTTTTCAAACGTCATATCCCCCAAATCGTGATACATTTTGTTCTCTTTAATCTCCAGGCCATATTCCGAAAAAAGGTTGGTCGAACCATCTGTAGCCATCTGCCGGATTCGGGGCGGGGCAAGGGCAGGGCCTCTCAAATAAGATGAATTTTTGTCGTAGGGTATTCCAAGCAGTTGTATCATAGAACGTATTTTAAGTAGTGTTTAAAAACAACAGCGAACAATCAATAAGCATAAATTCCAAATTCTAAAAAGTTGACAACTTGCACCCTGAGCCCTGCGCCCTGCCTAACCAACCCCAAAAAACTCCGACTTCTCCTTAAAATATGGCTCAAAAACCTTCTTCAGCTCTTTATGCTCAGGATTCTTTAAATCCGGATCAGTTTTAATTACACTCCATGCATCGTTTTTGGCCTGCTCCAAAAGCAGGCGATCTTCCACGATGTCGCCGTATTTAAACTCTGGCAGCCCACTCTGCTTGGTGCCAAGAAAATCACCGGGTCCCCGCAGCTTCAGGTCGGCTTCGGCAATCTCAAAGCCATCGTTGGTGTCCACCATCATTTTGAGCCGGTATCGTCCCGATTTACTCAGTTTTACGTCGGGCATCAAAATGCAGTAGCTCTGTTTGCTTCCTCTGCCGATTCGCCCTCTTAGCTGGTGCAGTTGCGATAGTCCAAACCGCTCAGCGTGCTCAATAATCATAATAGAGGCGTTGGGCACGTCCACTCCCACTTCAATTACGGTGGTAGAAACCAGGATCTGCGTCTCACCTTCCACAAACCGCTTCATGACTCCCTCTTTCTCATCCGGCTTCATCTGCCCGTGAAGAAGAGCTATCCGGAACTCAGGGAAGCGTCGCTTTAATTTTTCAAAACCCATGGTGGCATCCTTGAGATCCAGCGCTTCCGACTCCTCAATCAATGGAAACACAATATAGGCCTGATCACCGGTTCGAACACTCTCTTCCAGGAAATTGTAAATCTTCTGTCGCTCCTTATCGGTTCGGACGGCTGTTTTTATGGGCTTGCGGCCTGCCGGCATATCTTTGATGACAGAGATATCGAGATCACTGTAGATGGTCATGGCCAGGGAACGGGGAATGGGTGTGGCCGACATCACCAAAAGGTGTGGCTGGTCGCCCTTGAGTAAAATTTCATTACGCTGCTTCACCCCGAAACGGTGCTGCTCATCGATCACAGCAAGACCGAGTTTATGAAATTTCACCTTCTCCTGGAAAATGGCGTGAGTGCCCACCACAATGTCACAGTTGCCACCCTCTATATCAGTAAGTATATCCCGGCGCAGTGCCGTATTCTGCCCGCCGGTAAGCAGCCTGAAATTCAGCCCCAGCGGCTCGATATACTGTTTGATGGTTTGGTAGTGCTGCTCGGCCAGGATCTCGGTAGGGGCCATCATTGCCGCCTGCATGCCGTTGTCGACCGCCATCAGCATGGCGCCGATTGCAACTACGGTTTTACCGGCGCCCACATCGCCCTGAATCAGCCGGTTCATCTGCAGGCCCGACTGCAAATCGGTTTTGATGTCGCCCAGGGTATGTTTCTGGCCATTGGTTAATTTAAATGGCAGAACCTCATTAAAAAAAGCTTTGGTGAGTTTGCCGGGTTTTAAAATGGACCCTTCCGTACGACTTACTCTCACATTTTTGATTTTAGCCATGCTCAATTCAAACAGGTAGAACTCTTCAAATTTAAAGCGCTCCAGAGCTTTGGCCGACTCCTGATGATTTTTTGGCTGATGAATTTTCCGGAAGGCCTCATCGCGGTTGTAGAAACCGTGACGCTCAAGAGTAGATTTTGGCAGGAACTCCGGGATGGTGGTTGATTGCAATATTTGCTCCACCCAGTTCTTTACGGTTGGGTTGGTAATGTAGGCTTTTGAAAAGTGCTTGTTGCCGGGATAGATGGGGATCAGGGTGTCGTACTGGCCAACATCATCGGGAGATTTTACCCGGTCTACTTCGGGGTGAGCCATGCTCATATAGTGGCCATATCTCTTTGCCGTTCCGTAGAGGGCTACCCACTCACCCTCTTTGAATTGTGAAATAAAATATCTCCAGCCTTTAAAATAGACCGCTTTTAAAGAACCGGAACTGTCCTGAACAATTACTTCCAGGCGTTTTTTCTGTTTATAACCCGATACATTTGTCGATTTTACCTTGCCGATTACCGTAACAGGCTCACCGGTTTCCTGCAGGTCGCGAATGGGTTTTATATTCGATTTATCGATATACCGGCGCGGAAAAAAGGTAAGGAGATCTTCCGGATGAAAGATACCTGCCGATTGGAGGGCTTGAAGCCTTTTTTGGTTAAGATTATGAAGATCTAAAAGTCTCAATATTGCTATATTGGTATATATCAGTTAATAGTTATTGAGCCTCTAATTCAGGGCTTATTCGAGTCGAATGATAATAAATAAGGCTTTCTTTTAATAAATAGAAAAAATGATCAGAAATATTTTGCAATACATCGATCAAAAGCCCTATATTTATCAGCTCTTGAATTTACGAAACCAAACCGGTAAATCCGTGCCTACAATAAATCAATTAATTCGAAAAGGTAGAAAAAGCAAAACGAGCAAAACAACTGCTCCGGCCTTGCAAAACTGCCCACAAAAACGTGGCGTGTGTACCCGCGTTTATACAACAACACCAAAAAAGCCAAACTCTGCTCTTCGTAAGGTAGCAAGAGTTCGGTTAACAAATGGCCTTGAGGTTACAGCTTATATCCCTGGAGAAGGTCATAACCTTCAGGAACACAGTATTGTGTTGATCCGCGGCGGAAGAGTAAAAGATCTCCCCGGCGTTCGGTATCACATTGTTCGTGGTACACTGGATACGGCAGGAGTTGACGACCGTAAGCAGGGCAGAAGCCACTACGGTACAAAGAAACCAAAAGGGTAACCAAGAGTTTTTTAACCTTATTAGATTATGCGCAGAAGAAAGGCAGAAAAAAGAGAAATACAACCAGATCCAATTTTTCACGATAAATTGGTTACACGGTTTGTGAACAATTTAATGCGCGACGGCAAAAAAGGCGTTGCGAGAAAAATACTCTATCAGGCGTTTGAAGTTATTGAAGAGAAAACAGGCGAGGCGCCTGTAGAAGTTTTCAGAACAGCATTAAACAATGCTACGCCGGTAGTGGAAGTAAGAAGCAGGCGAGTGGGTGGAGCAACCTACCAGGTGCCTGTTGAAGTACGAACCGACCGCGGTACTGCACTTGGAATGAGATGGATTATTCGTGCATCCCGGCAAAGAAATGACAAATCAATGGCGCTCAGGCTGAGCCGCGAATTGATTGATGCCTCAAAAAATGAAGGCGGCGCTGTCCGTAAAAAAGACGAGACGCATAGAATGGCTGAAGCGAATAAAGCTTTTGCACATTTCAGATTTTAAAGAATTACAGTAAAAAACACATTTATCTAATTATACCATGTCTGAAGTAATGACTAAAACTGATCCAAACGTTATCGATCGCATTCGCCGTACGCGAAACATCGGTATTATGGCGCACATCGATGCGGGTAAGACAACTGTGTCTGAAAGGATACTATTTTATACCGGCAGAAGTCACCGGATGGGTGAAGTGCACGATGGCGCGGCTACAATGGATTGGATGGAGCAGGAGCAGGAGCGTGGAATTACGATCCAGTCTGCCGCTACCCACTGTATATGGAAAGATCACCGAATTAATATTATTGACACACCCGGTCACGTTGACTTTACTGTTGAAGTAGAGCGTTCGCTTCGTGTTTTGGATGGCGCGGTGGGTGTTTTCTGTTCAGTAGGTGCTGTACAGCCGCAGTCTGAAACTGTTTGGCGTCAGGCGAACAAGTATAAGGTTCCCCGAATGGCGTTTGTGAACAAGATGGATCGTACAGGAGCCAATTTCTATAATGTTATTGAGCAGATGAGAGAGAAGCTCAAGTCCAATCCTATTCCTATTCAGATTCCTATCGGAGCGGAAGAAAATTTTAAAGGTATTGTTGACCTTATCAACATGAAGGGGATTATTTGGGATGAGGAGTCTTTAGGTGCCAAATATGATGAAATTGAGATTCCTGAAGATCTGAAGGAAAAAGCTGATGAGTATCACAAGATCATGCTCGAGGCAATTGCTGATCATGATGATGAGCTGATGGAGAAATACCTCATGGAAGAGGAGATCTCTGAAGATGAAATCAATGCCGCGGTTCGAAAAGCTACTCTGGCCCGCGATATTACTCCGGTTCTCTGTGGTACAGCTCTTAAGAATAAAGGAGTGCAAATTCTTCTTGATAAAGTAATTGCATACCTGCCCAGCCCGCTTGATGTAGAGGCTGTAGACGGAACGGATCCGGATGATTTTGATAAGAAGATGAAGCGTCATCCAAGTGTTGAAGAGCCGTTTTCTGCTCTTGCTTTCAAGATTATGACAGACCCTTATGTGGGTAAGCTTACATTTTTCCGCGTCTATTCAGGACAGCTTGAAAAAGGTTCTTACATTTTAAACTCAACCACGGGCGACCGGGAACGTATTGGCCGTCTGCTTGAAATGCATGCCAACGATAAAAAAGATATCGACATCGTTCGTGCCGGAGACATTGCAGCAGCCGTTGGTGTTAAAAAAGTACACACCGGTGATACATTCTGTGATGTTGATCACCCGATATTGCTTGAGAATATTGTATTTCCGGAGCCTGTTATTAAATTGGCTGTTGAGCCTAAATCGAAAGCGGATGCCGATAAATTAACTACCGGACTTGTTAAACTGGCAGAAGAAGATCCTACGTTTAAAGTTACCACTGATGACGAAACGGGTCAGACTACAATTGCCGGCATGGGTGAACTTCACCTCGAAATTATTGTGGACCGCTTGAAACGGGAGTTTAAAGTTGAAGCCAATGTGGGTCAGCCCCAGGTTTCTTACCGTGAAACAATTTCCAAGCCATTTGAGCACAGAGAAGTGTACAAGAAGCAGACCGGTGGCCGTGGTAAATTCGCAGATATCGCTTTTGAAATCGGCCCAAGATCGCACTTTGATCACTATGCTGATGATGACAAGAAGGTAACTGTAAGCGATAGCTTTAAATTTGTAAATGAAATTGTTGGCGGAAATATTCCACGTGAATATATCCCGTCAGTAGAGAAAGGATTCCGTGAAGCGATGAAAAGCGGTATTCAGGCCAGCTATCCGGCACAGAATATTGGTGTAAGACTCTACGACGGTTCTTACCACGATGTGGATTCGGATGCATTCAGTTTTGAATTGTGCTCCAAACTGGCCTTTAGAAACGCTGCGAAAAAAGCAGGCCCTCAATTACTTGAGCCTGTAATGACCGTAGAGGTTACAACGCCTGAGGATTTCATGGGTGATGTAATTGGTGATTTGAACGGACGACGGGGTATTATCCAGAAAATGGATAATCTTCCGGAAGGTTCTGTTGTGAAAGCTCAAGTGCCGCTTTCAGAAATGTTCGGATATTCAACAGATCTCCGTTCTTTAACACAAGGCCGTGCGGCATATTCAATGGAGTTCTCTGAATATGTACCGCTACCTGACTCGAAAGCTCAGGAAATCATTGAACAACAAGCTTAATACATTTAAACGGTAAAAGATCATGGCAAAAGAACAATTTCAACGCAACAAGCCGCACGTAAACGTAGGTACCATTG
>REDT01000326.1 GCA_007693295.1 Balneolaceae bacterium | reverse complement strand
GACCTGACCGGCTGGCAGATCGGCCGGATATTGAGGTATTTCGGGATATGATTACCCTGTTAAAAAATGATTCCATCACGCTAGTGATCATCACCACACCCAACCATCTGCACTACCGGATGGCAGAACAGGCACTTAATGCGGGTAAACACGTTGTGGTGGATAAACCGTTTACGGTCACCTCCAAAGAGGCGGAGAAGTTGATAAATCTGGCTGAAAAGAAGGAGAGGGTTCTTTCCGTATTTCAAAATCGAAGATGGGATGGAGATTTTATGACCGTTGCGAAATTGTTGTATGAAAAATCAGTAGGCCGGCTTGTTGAATTTGAATCCAATTTCAATCGCTTTCGAAGTGAATTGAGAGACGACGCATGGAAAGAGATGAGTTTACCCGGCAGCGGAATTTTGTATGATCTTGGTCCGCACCTGATCGACCAGGCACTGCAGCTTTTTGGCAAACCTGATTCACTTCGCGCAGATATCAGGAAACAGAGGGGAGGGGATACCGATGACTGGTTTGAAATTGATCTCTATTACAATGGATTTAAAGCCAAATTGAAAGCGGGTATGCTGGTGATGGATGATACACCCCGGTTTGTTCTTCGAGGTGACCAAGGAGCTTATGTGAAATACGGATTTGATCCCCAGGAACAGGCGCTTTCAAATGGGAATGACCCTAAAAGGCATGATTGGGGCAGAGAAGAAGAGTCTCAGTTTGGAATCCTTCGGTTTCGAAAGGAGGGGAGAGTTGAACATGTGAGAGTTAAAACAGCACCCGGTAACTATCCTCACTTCTACCGCAATGTTGTTGATGCTATTCTAAAAGGTTCTGAACTATCCGTTAAACCCGCAGAGGCAAGTGATGTAATTCGTCTGATCGAAATAGCATGGAATAGTCACACGAAAGGGAAAGTTGTGACTCTTTAGATTAATGTGAGTTCGAGATAAAATCTAATATAGGAGTGTCCTTCTTTCCACATCGTGATCCCTTAGGGAGAAGCTACTGTGTGGAAACATTTTGATATAGAAAAAGGAGATACTTCCTCATCCCGCCAGAAAAGCATTGTCGGGATTCGTCAGCATGACATGGTTTCAATTAGGAGGAAAGGGCAGGCGAGGCAAAGCCATCGGCTTTGCCTCGCCTGCCCTTTTTCCTTGAAACGCTCATTGTCTTTCTGAGGCCCCAGTCAGTGTTTTCTGGCTGGGGTTGCCCAGTAGGGATGGCTATGCCAAAGAATCTCCATTCACATGTGTAAGAGAACAATGTGATATTTCGAACTGTCAGCGAAAAAATCTTTAAAACTTCGAAAACCTCTCCGGATACTCATAAGCATCCGTTTCCAGAAGTTGTAACAGATTGCCCATTTCATCTTCAAAAATCTCATTCAGGGTTTTAGAGTCCAGCGAATGATCGACCGGTACGGGGTGTCCTACACGAATATAAAGCTCCGGCTTATCGTGCCGTGCTGTATGGATACAGATGCCCACGGGTACCACGTCTACATCAGGGCACTGGTTTGAAATCCATCCCAACCCTTTCTTAAATACCGGTCTCTTTGGGGAAAATGGCACGATTTTTCCCTCAGGATAGATAAACAGGCATGAGTTGGGCCTTTTCATCGATTCTACGGCATAGCGAAGGGACTTTACGGCAGACCTGGGGTTCTCAAGGTTTACTGAGAAAGCACCGATTTTGCTGAAGAATTTATGCTTTTGCATTTGCCGGTCTTCCATCATGGCACGCGCTTTCTGTTTGAATCGCTTCTGATTAAGAAGCAGCGGAATCAGGCCATCCCACCAGGAGGTGTGGTTCAGGTAATAGATGGTTCTGTTCCCTTTGGTGGGTTGGTACTGTTGATCAATCAGGATATTTTTAAACCGCCGCCGGAACAGGTTTCGTACATAGAGATCAAAAATGGAGATGAACCACTTGGATTCTTTTGCGGGAATAAATGAATTTTGAATTTCAGGCACGTTATTGGATCAAATTTATTGCTGTTGATGCGGGTTAGCGAAATCAACGTTAAAATATAGTTACATGGAGATTACCAACAAACAAATAGCCGATTATTGTGAATCGTTCACCAGTGAAGAACCGGAGATCGTTCGTGAGCTTATAAAAGCCTCGGAAGAGGATCTTCAATTTGTTGATATGCTGAGCGGCAGGCAGGTGGCAACGCTTCTTAAGATGCTGGTAAAGATTTCCGGTGCCAAACGAGTTCTTGAGGTTGGAACCTTTACCGGCTACTCCGCACTTATGATGGCTATCGAACTCCCTGAAGACGGTGAGCTCATTACGCTTGAGATGAACGAAAGATATCATCGAATTTCAGACTCATTTTTTTCAAAAGCACCCTTTAATAAGAAAATAAGGCAGATCACAGGGAATGCGCTGGAAACGATGCCAAAACTGGCAGGTTCTTTTGATCTCATATTTTTGGATGCAGATAAAGCTCAATACCCGGAGTATTACAAGCTTGCCAAACAGAAATCACGTCCGGGAGGGTTGATTGTACTGGACAATATGCTTTGGGACGGCGAGGTACTAAATGGAACCGATGGAAAAGCCAGGGCAATTCATCGAACCAGCGAGATTATCCGGGATGATGAAGATGTAGAACAGGTTATGCTGCCGGTTAAAGATGGACTGACAATTGTAAGGGTTAAGGATTGATTTCAATCGGATTAACCAGGTCAAACTCCGCCTCAAATCGCAATTCATCATTCAGGTAAAGCCGGTAGTAGTACTTCATCTCAGACAGGTCGAACTCTTTTGCCCAGCGATTGGCACTGCGGGCCGGGCGATCTTCTATGGTGCGTTCATCAGCCGGGAAGTACTGTAAAAAGGCATTTCCCTCATCATCTGCATAACCTCCATAGAAGTTATTATCGTGCTCAGTACCATCATCGTACCTGTGGTCGTGACTCAGGTGCAGCCCATCCGGGGTCATTTTTACAATCCAGGTTCTGGAGGTGTCATCGTCTACATGAAATGGGATTCGGACTTCATCGTCGCTGCAGTCTCTCAAAATCATTGTCAGGTCGGCTCCCTCGAATACTTCACCACTGCCAAGATCCACAAAATTGGTTTGGCCCTTATAGGCATAACCGCAGTAGTCGGAATAGTTGGCGAAGAAACTTTTTTGATGATCAATCCTCTCTGAACAGGATAGTATTCCGATAGAGAGGATAAATAGAATCAGTGATCTCATATAATTTTAAAATAGGTTTATGTGATTATATGGCCTTCACCGGCTAATCTTTCTTAGTACCCTCATAGAGTTCATACTCCAGTAATCTGCACTCGAGAGTTGTATTGAAAAATGTGGTGCGGCTCTTTGCCCGCAAGCCTACTTTTTTAGCGAGTGCATTATTGGCTGTAAATACATATCCGGTTTTGCCGGGGCATTCAGATTTCATAAAATCGCCAATGCTTTTATAAAGCGGCCTCAAGTCGGTGTCATCGCCCAACCGCATACCGTATGGAGGATTTACAACTACCACTCCCGGGCCTTCCGGTATGGTTGTGTTGGCGATATCGCAGGTTTCAAACTCAATCAGGTGATCAACGCCTGCTGTCTGTGCATTTCTTTTTGCAGCAATAATAGCCTGCGGATCATTATCCGTTGCAATGAATTTCCCTTCAACATCTTTTCGGACGGCTCTCTTTGCTTCATCTCTGATGGAGTGATACACCTCGGCGTCGTAACCGAGAATATGCATAAAACCGAAGTTATTGCGCAAAGATGCCGGAGCCCGGTTCATTGCCTGCATCACCGCCTCGATTACTATGGTTCCTCCGCCCGTCATTGGATTGATGAAATGCTTGCCCGGTTCCCAGTTGGTTGCCTGCACAATTGCTGCGGCCAGAGTTTCCTGCATCGGGGCCGATACGGAGGCACTTCGATAGTTTCTTCTGGATAGAGATTCACCGGAAGTGTCTATAAAAATACGTGCTGTTTCACGATTCCAAAAGAGGAACACGACCGATTTATCCAGGTCTGAACCGCTGTCGGGGCGACTGTTGTGTTTAAATCGAATCCGGTCTACAACCGAATCCTTAACCACCAAGTTGGCAAACTGATCGTTCTCAATGGTTGGGTGATCAATCCTGGATGTAACTGAGAAATAACCGTCCTGATCGATCCACTCCTCCCAGGGTAAGGCTTTCATCCAATTTCGAAGTTTATCAGGGTGGTCAATCTTTTTCTCGGCAATCAGAAAATGAATTCGATGCGCTGTTCGCAACCAGAAATTGAGCAGTATACAGTCATTAAGAGAGGCTTCAATTTCTACACCGGTTTCGCGTATGGCAATGGGTTCAAATCCAAGGTTCCGGATCTCAGCCTCCAGAAAAGGAGCAAGTCCCAGCGGACAGGTAATACTTACAGTACTTTTGTTTTTGAAGTCAGCCATAAAGTTGGCCGGATTATTTAACCGGCAAGTTAATGTTGGGTTATAGTATCACACTCGTGTAATAGAGTGATGATACATTGTAAAATTAATGTGTCCTTGCTGAACAGATTCAGTCATTAAATGAATGAAAGCTCAGCGTAAACCATCCGGTAACAACGCCGATAAGCAAAAAAAAACCCGGCCCGGACTGCAATTTGCTGCCGGATCGGGATAATTTGATAAAAAAACAGGATTAACTGCCTACTTCTACCAGCTCGATCTTAAATGTAAGATCTTTTCCGGCCAGAGGGTGATTGGCATCGAGAGTTAAATTCTCTTCTCCAACATCCGTAATACGAACCGGAATGGGTTGTCCGTCGGGCTGATTAACCTGCAATTGCATGCCAACCTGTGGCTCTACATCTTCGGGTAATTGATCTTTCGGTACTGTTATAATCAGGTCTTCGCGAACTTCACCGTAGGCTTCTTTGCTTGGGATGTCAACGGTTGTTGATTCACCCTTATCAAGTTCGATAACTGCTTTTTCAAAACCGGGTATCAATTGACCCTGACCAAGTGTAAATTCAAGTGGTTCGCGGCCTTCGGAAGAGTCAAATACTTCCCCGCTTTCAAGTTTTCCTGTGTAGTGTACTTTTACTGTGTCTCCTTCTTTTACTTTAGGCAAAATGTTCCTTTATTTTCAATTGAAGTGTTAATTAAACTGAAAGATAAGCTTTTTAGAAGAGAATTTAGAATTTGAATCCATTAAAACCGGCGCCCAAACCTGAACTGAAACAACTTTTAAAATCTGTTAAAGTCATAGCCATTATTGGGTGCTCTTCCAACCCATATCGCACCAGCTATCATATTGCTGAGTATCTGATCAATGCCGGTTTTGAAGTAATTCCTGTAAATCCCAACGAAACGGAAGTAATAGGCAGAACCTGCTATCCAAGTCTTGATGATATTCCGGATGAAAAAGATATTGACCTGATCGACATATTTCGCAATAAAAAATACAGTGTCGAAACTGTACAGGAAATTGTTGATTGGAGTAAAAAAACCGGCCAAAAGCCTGTCATTTGGACTCAACTGGACGTAAGTACAGATGAGGCTAAAGATTTGGCGATGGCAAATGGGCTTGAGTATGTGGAGAACAGGTGTTTAATGGTGGAACACCGTTTGTGATGGACTCACCCCCTGTCCCCCTCTCTTCGCAGTCGCACTCGTTCGCTGACCGCGAACTGTGCTCCTTTGTAAAGAGGGGGAACTCCTTAGCTAAAATAAGCAGTTGAATTTGATTTTTATACGTAGCTGAAATACATTTTTAAAATGTAAGGGGAGAAATAGAAGTGGTGGTATGTATAGCAAGAGACATATTACACAGATAGCCAGGGACTTGAGAAAAAGATCAACACCGGCAGAGAGAAAGTTGTGGAATGAGCTTCGAAACAGGAGATTTCATGGGATCAAATTTCTCCGGCAGTATCCGATTATCTATGAAGTAGACCGGGGTCTGTTCCGGTTCTATATTCCTGACTTCTACGCCCACGAAATCAGAGTAGCTGTTGAACTGGATGGGAAAATCCACGATCTGCAAAAAGAGTATGATCAGGACAGGGATTTTATCCTTGAGCAAAATCAAATCTCAGTGATCCGTTTTAAAAATCAAGAAGTACTAAATATGGAAATACTCAAGAAACGTTTGCTTCAGCACACAAACCAACTATAGAGTTCCCCCTCTTTTCGTGGTCGTTCAGCCGCCGCAAAGGCGGGTAGAACGGGCACGAAGAGAGGGGGACAG
>REDT01000296.1 GCA_007693295.1 Balneolaceae bacterium | reverse complement strand
GTTCAGAAAATGAGCGCTCCGCGTTCAAAAGATAAGCCCTCCTGTGTAAGGAGGGGACAGGGGAGGTAGCCTTAGGATTATGAGTCTTTGTTTACTGAATTCACCATTTAAACCACCCCTTGCCGTAGGCATCCCTTTGGGGAAATCCCCTCCTTGCCCCGTAGGGATCACTATGTGGGAAAGGAGGGGACTTTCAAGCATTTAAATCGACATATCATTAACGGACTCAGCTTCAGTGAGCCTATTTACTTACCTCAAATAAGATCCACTCCTGTTCATGCTGAATATCGTTGATAGATACCGGAAATTTAGCAAGTTCATTCCTTACATCCTCCTCATCACTATTTAATAGCCCCGTTAAGCAGATGATCCCTCCCGGTTTTGTGTGCTTCACCAGGATTGAAATCAGTTCCAGGATAACATTTCGATTGATATTTGCCAGACAGATATCAAAGAGTTCCCCTTCACGGATCTGCTCAATGCCACCAAACCGGATTTCAACAATATCCCCCACCCCGTTCAGCAGAGTATTCTCATTGGCATTTTCTTTACTCCATGGATCAAAATCGAATCCCATCACCTTTTTAGCGCCTTTTTTGGCCGCTGCTATTGCAAGTATTCCGGTGCCGGTGCCGGCATCCAGTACTGTTTTGTCATTAAAATCAATCTTGTCAATTTGACGCAGAATTAACCTGGTTGTAGCGTGATAGCCGGTTCCAAATGCCATCTTCGGATCAATCTCGAGAAGTATTTCATCATCCGTGGGTTTCACACCCGACCATGTGGGCTTTACCAGAAAAGAACCGATTCTTTGCGGCTGTATGGTCTGCTCCCAGGTCTGGTTCCAGTTCTGTTCTTCAATATCTTCCATTTCAACAAAGGAGGCACCCGGAAAGACAGAGATAATCTGTTCTATGTATTCCCTGTGAGTGTCGCTGTAACGCGGTTTTTCAACATAGGCTACGAGCTGTTCATCCATCTGTTCAAAGCCGTAAAAATCCATCTCCATCAGTTCGGCAATAAAATGCTCCTGGTAGCGCTCATCGATATCAAAAACCAGTTTGATGTAGTTCATCGGGGTATCCGGTTATAGATCAGTTCGAGGAGCACATCTCCAACACTTTGCAAAACATCCTGGTCAATAATATCCATGTTATCTTTATGAGTGTGCCAATATGGGGGGAAATCCACCCCTCCGGCGGGGTTAACCCGGTGGTGGATGATATTGATCATTGGAATTCCGGTGTATCGCTCAACAATCACATGATCATCAGATATCATTCCGCCGCGCTCATCGATGAAGAGATCACCCAGGCCAAATTCATTGGCAATCGACCAGATTTCGTTAACCAGCGATGGTGCAAAATTCATAGAGTGGCCCTCCTTGGGAAAAACGGCTCCCTCTCCGCCTACCATGTCCAGCAGGATACCAAATCGCGGACTATAGCCGGGTACCGGCGGATTTTGACTCCAGTATCTCGATCCCAAAAAGTAGTTGTCAAGATCATTTACTTCACCGTAGTCTTCGCCGTCGAAAAGAATAATATCAACGCCAATCGGAACATCATGCTCTGAAAAAATATTTGCGAGTTCCATCAAAACTCCAACTCCGCTGGCCCCGTCATCCGCGCCAAGTATCGGTGAGTGCGGATCATCAGGATCTTCTTCAGCACGCGGCCTGGAGTCCCAGTGTGCTGCCAAAACAATACGGTCTTCATGCTCAATGCCGAACGACGCTATAATATTGAAAAGAGTGAGAGTTTCTCCGTAAACCTCCTTTTCGAACTCCTGCACAAACATAGACCTTGGCCCCGACGTGTTTCGAAAATGCTCTCTAAAGTAGTTTTTAGCTTCAACATGTGCCTGTGTACCGGGAACTCTTGGCCCCTTGGCCACCTGCTCTTCAATGTAGCGATAGGCATTATCTGATGAAAATTGCGGCACGAAATCCCCCTGGTCTTCAAACTTAAATTGTGGCTCCGGCTCTCCGCAGGATATGGCCAAAAACACCATCACAACAAGAGCAATCCATTTATTCTTCATATTTATCCCTGTGTACCATAGTTGATGATGACTGATACAACGGCAGCACAATAGTATCCATTATATTTACATGTGCCGGACGGGTTACCGTAAACAGAATAATTTCGGCAACATCTTCTGCTGTGAGGGCTTTCGTATCTTGATATACGCTTTCGGCAGTCTCCTTGTCGCCGTGGAAGCGAACTTCGCTGAACTCTGTCTCTACCAGGCCGGGAGATACAGAGCTTACCCTGATATTGGTTCCGTGGAGATCCATCTTTGTCGCCTTTGTGATTGCGTCTACAGCGTGCTTGGTGCCGCAATAGACCGACCCGCCGGGATAAGCCTCATGGCCTGCAATGGAGCCAATGTTGATGATGTGCCCCTTATTCCTGCTTCTCATGCCTTCAGCAACAAATCGCGTCATATTCAGCAATCCTTTAATATTGGTATCGATCATCTTATCCCAATCTTCGAAATCTGCACTGTCGATGGGATCTTTTCCGGAAGCAAGGCCGGCGTTATTGATCAGGATATCAATAGGATGAGCAACAGAATCCACGCATCTCTTACACGATTCACGATCTCTGACATCAAAATCATGGATCTCAACCTGAATTCCGGCCTGTTCAATCAGGGATTCTTTTAACTCTTCGAGCCGTTTGCTCCGGCGGCCGGTAAGAATAAGATTGGCTCCTTCTTGCGCCATTATCCTCGCTGTGGCCTTTCCGATGCCGGCTGTGGCACCGGTAATGAGCACCCACCTGTCTTTGAGCCGGCCCTTGTTCATCATTACCCCTCGGAGTGCAACATTTCGATTCTTCGGCCCGCTCTCAGGATATTCTCCTCCATAAAGCTGTTGCCCATAAATTGAATCCCAACAGGAAGTCCGTTCGAGTGGAAACCGGCAGGTACGCTGATTCCGCATATACCGGCAAGGTTTGCAGAGATGGTATAGACATCATTCAGATACATCTGTACCGGGTCGTCCTGGTTTTCACCCAGCTTAAAGGCTGTGGTTGGAGCTGTGGGCGAAACAATGACGTCCACTTTATCGAAAGCCGCCTCGAAATCTTGTTTGATAAGCCTTCTAACTTTCTGCGCCTTAGCATAATAGGCGTCATAATATCCTGCACTCAATACATAGGTACCCAACAGGATACGGCGCTTTACTTCTCTTCCAAATCCTTCTGTTCTCGATTTTTTGTACAGTCGTATAAGCGGGGTATCGAGTTTGGTCAGGCGTTCAATCGCTTCCTCTTTTTCTGCTCCCACCGCAATCTTAATCTGCTGTTCAATGGCAGCAGCTTCCAGGCCCAGTTCCTCTTCAATCTTTTCAAAATTGGCACGGTGTCCATAGCGAATGCCATCATATCGAGCCAGATTACTTGACGCTTCGGCTGTAGCCAGGATGTAGTAGGTGGCAATTCCATATTTGGTATGAGGCAGCCCAATCGGTACAAGTTCGGCTCCATCCTTTTCAAGGTCGCTAAGCTGAGCCTGAATCGTGGTGCGAATTTCATCGTCCAACCCGTCGCCAAAATACTCTTCGGGCACTCCAATTCTCAGTTTTTTGTCAACATTTTGAACTGCCACAACATAATCGTTAACAGGTTTATCGGCCGATGAGTTATCTCTTCCATCAAAACCTGCAATGTGCTGCAGCATGAGAGCCGAATCGGTTACATTTTTTGAAAAAGGACCTATGCAGTCGAATGAAGAGGCAAAAGCGACAAGTCCGTGCCGCGAAACGCGGCTGTAGGTTGGTTTGAGGCCCACTACACCGCAATAGGATGCGGGCTGGCGGATAGAACCACCGGTATCGGAACCCAGCGAAACATCGCACATATTGGCCGCAACCGCAGCTGCACTGCCACCGCTTGAGCCACCCGATACATGCTCCGTGTTGTGAGGATTGCGCGTAGGTCCGTGAATTGAGTTCTCGGTAGATGAACCCATGGCAAACTCGTCCATGTTACATCGCCCAATGAGAAGCGCATCTTCTGCAAGGAGCTTCTCAATTACGGTAGCGTCATAAACGCTTTCGAAATTGTGAAGCATATGGCTTGCGCACGTCACTTTTTTGCCTTTTTCACAGATTACATCTTTCACTCCCACCACTGCGCCTGCAAGAGCGCCTGATTTGCCGCTTGAAATTTTTTCCTGGATTTCTGCAGCCTGTTTCAGAACCGAATCTTCATCATACTGAACAATGGCGTTAACAGAAGAGTTTTTATTTTTTATGTTGCTCAGGTATTGAGTTGCAATATCTGTTAGATCTGTTTTACCTGATCGTAGTCGCTCCTGAACAGAGAGCAGATTTTTCATTGAGAAAAGCTATTTATTTTCAGTTTCTTCTTCTTTTTTAGGTCTCATAGATGCGGATTCACTCACATCTTCCTTACCTTTATCGATCTCTTTTTTGATATCGTCAGAGGCTTTCCTGAACTCCTGAATGCCTTGACCGATACCTCTGGCAAGTTCAGGGATCCGTTTAGCTCCAAAGAAAAGTAGGACAACTAATACGATTATTGCGATTTCTAAAGCTCCAAAGCCACCCATAGATTTATCCTTCTGAGAATTGTTTTGATTTTTAGTTATGAAACGAAGATAAAAAATATTTACTTCACCTTTAGAGCAGGTTGCAAAAAAGTTCGTACTTTCGCACAGAAATAATTTGCATTTCTGCTCAGTAAACAGTTTATAGCAAACGAATTTATTTATTAATCTATTATTGAAAATCAACAAATTATGATTTGGACAGTTGAATTAGCTGCAGCGCTTGATGAGGCCCCCTTCCCGGCAACAAGAGAGGAACTTATAGAGTGGGCCGAAAGAAACGGTTTACCACAACAGGCAATCGACAATCTCTATGAATTAGATGAAATTGAAGAGGGAGAAGAGACGATTTATGAAGGCATTGAGGATATCTGGCCCGACTATATTCGAAAGGAGGATTTCTTTCACGGTGAGGAAGATGAAGGTTTCGATTACGACGATGTTTAATTTGATGAGCCGGGCTCAATTTAATTAAGCCCGGCTCGTTTACATTTTAATGGCTAAAACAGTACCACCCTTTTAACCTGTAAATTTGCGTGCGATATCTCCTTCTGCCGTTATTTTTATTAATACTGACCCCTTGCTTTGGTGACTATTCATTTGCTCAAAATACCCAGGATGAAGAAATAACTGAAGATGACCGAACCGAAGTTGTCAGAAAAGTACGTTTCACAGGTAACAGAAATGTCGGAAACCGCACTTTAAGTACACTGGTAAGAACCCGTACAAACAGAGAGTTTCTTGGTATTCCCCGCTTTACTCCCTGGTACTATATTCACAATGTGTTTGGTGTTGGTGAATCCCCTGCCCTGCTCAATCGCGAGACGGTAAGCAACGATATGGATCGAATACGGCTCTACTATGAAAACCTTGGTTTTTTTGAAGTAGAGGTAGATACAACCATTATTGAGTACCGAAGCGAACGTTTTGAAGTATCGTTCTTGATTCGTGAAGGCCCAATGTCGAAAATCCGTTCGGTATCCTATACGGGTCTTCCCGAATTTGACGATGAAAGGCTTAAAAGAGATTTTTTCTCCGACAGCTATTTTTCCGGCAACTCAATAGACGACTCCACCTTTTCCGTCAACGAACAGTATAAAGCACAGGAGCTGAGGAATGAACAGTCGAGAATACTCAGCTTTTTACGCGATAACGGTTATGCCTCGGTGCAACGCGATTCCGTGAGGGCTCTCGTAAAGCAGAGTGATCAAGACCCGCAAACGCTTGATATTCTTTACTCCATAAGGCCGGGTGGTTTTTATTCATTTGGCGATGTATACATAAAACTTTCGGGGCCGGAAGGGCCAAATGGTTTTGATGAATCAAAAACAATTGATTTTCCGCAAAACAGTGAACCCGGGTTCAGCATTTATATGGAGAAGCAAGATGATGCACAAACAAGATTTGAGCTGTTGGCCAATCAAATCATGTTTACTCCCGGTGAAAGGTATAGTCAATCCGATTACCTGAGAAGTATTAACGCCTTCCAAAACCTGGGCATGATTTTAATCAATCGCTTTGGCCTGAGTGAAGACAGTTCGCTTCCCGACTACTCCCGGCCTGATATCCCGGTCTATTTCGATCTGCAGACGCTTCCAAAGCATTCTCTGAGGGCTGAATTTTTTGGGATGAGGCGTTATGGATTCGGTACCGGGGCCGGTGTAAACTACACAAATAACAACCTTTTTGGGAGAGCAGAGAACTTTTCAGTGAGCGTTAGTGGAAATATTGAGTTTGTTACTTCGCGCGCCAGGCCAATTGGAGGCTCCACAATCTTCAGAACATTTGAGGCAAGAACGGAGTACTCTCTGCCCAGGCTCAATTTCCCGTTTGGAAGACTGGAAGACCGTTCATGGGTAGAGAGTTCAAGAACCTTCTACACGCTCTCTTACAGCCAGTCGAGCCAGGAATTTTTTGATGTAAATTCCGACATTCGCCTCAACCTGAGATACGAAATAGCCCACTCTCAAAGACTGCGAAGCTTTCTTGATCTGATTGAGCTGGTTGTGATTGATACAGATCCTTCAAGCGATTTCAGAGAGAATCTAATTTTACAGTTTACCGATTTTGACGATGATGGCGAACCTACAGAAACCCCTGAGGAGGTACTGAACAAATTTGAAGTGCAGCGAATACTTGAAGATTTCCGCCCTCAATTCTCATCCATTATCCGCTATACATTCCGAAGTCAAAATACCAATCTCATCAAACGCAATTTTGGGTACTTCAGTGAATTCTCAGTCGCTGCAGGTGGAAACATACCCTATCTGATGGATCGTTTTTTGGTCGGTTCCGGTGAGGTGGATGGTACTATTTCACTTCCTCTGGGTATTTTTCCAAGTGAATTGGGCTATAGCAGATTTTTTAAGTTCTCGGCTGACTACCGAAGGTATTTACCTATTTCACCAAACGCTGTGTTTGCATTCAGAATGTTTGGAGGATATGCGCTCCCCTACGGCGGCAGCGAATCATTGCCGCTCAACAGAAGATTTTTTGCCGGTGGCAGTAACGACATTCGCGGCTGGAGTCCATTCAGGCTTGGGCCGGGAGCCATCCCCGAAACGGAAGTAACCGTGCCCGGAGGTGAAGTAAAACTTGCCGCCTTTACGGAGTTCAGGCAAATATTTATGAGAAATGTGCTGAATGCGCAGTGGCATATTGCCTGGCATACCGATGCCGGAAATGTATGGTATGGCCCGCGCAACAAGTTCCTTGATGAAGATGATCAGGATATTCTTGAAGAAGGAAGGTTTTCCTTTGATACTTTTTATGAGCAAATTGCCGTGAGTACAGGGTTGGGGTTACGGCTCGACTGGGAGTTTTTAGTTGCCCGTTTTGATTTTACATTCAGGGCACACGATCTTGAACGCGGATGGTTCAACGACCCAAATATGTATTTCAGTTTTGGAATCGGGCATTCATTTTAACTTAACAAGGACGATGTTTAACAAAAGCGACTTACAAAAAATCAGAAAGCAGGGAAACATTGTGCTGAACTCCACGCTTTTGGAGGGACTGTCACTAACGGAACGATACGAACTGCTGCAGCTTTGCCATCGAAGGAAATTTAAAGAGGGTGAGTATATTTTCTATCAAAACGATCCCGGCACAGGAATGTACTTTATTGAAGAGGGCACGGTTCAGCTCGCGGTTTCAAACAATTTGAGCGATGGCGAAAACGACCAGTATGCTGTGAAAATACAGGCTCCTAAAGAGATTGGAACCATGTCTATCGGGTATGAAATTCGCAGAATGGCTTCCGCTAAATGTATGACCGATTGTGTTTTACTCGGTTTTTTCAAACCCGATTTTGAAACTCTGAAAAAACGCAATCCGGAAACTGCGGTTAAATTTCTTGAAGCTGTCTCAATCAGGGTAATGAAGCAGCTTGAGCTCTCACTTAGAAAACTGGCAGAGGTTACCGACACCAAAACCGCCTTCTCCATTCAGTTTGCATCACAATATGAAATTGAAAAGGAAACAGAAGATCAGAATTAATGGCATTAAAAAAAGGTGAAACGGTTGAATTGAAGATTGAATCAACCGCGTTTAAAGGCAAAGGTGTCGCAAAACATGATGGAATTGCAGTTTTTGTTCCCGGTACAGCTCCGGGCGACCTGGTGATGGCCCGAATAACCCGGAAAAAGAAGAAGTTCAGGGAAGCCAAATTGCTTGAGATACTGGAACCCTCCCCCCTTCGGGTTGAACCGGTCTGTTCGCACGCCAATGTGTGCGGAGGCTGTACATGGCAGCACCTGCCCTACAGCGAACAGCTCAAAAACAAAGAGCAGCATGTACGCGATCACATCGAACGAATTGCACATCTCGACCCCGATATCGTTCAGCCAATTTTGGGGTGCGACCGGGAACTCTACTACCGCAACAAAATGGAGTATAGTTTTGCCACCCGCCGATGGCTCACCGAAGAGGAGATGAACCGTGATGAGTTTGTGGATGATACCGCCTTCGCTGCCGGACTGCATGCCCCCGGCAGGTTTGATAAGATTCTGAATCTCAATGAATGTCACCTTCAGGATCCTGTCTCCTTTCAAATGCTGGATTTTACACGAAATTACTGTATGGAGCGCGATGTACCGGCGTTCGACACTTTTAAACGCGAAGGATTTATACGCCATCTGGTAATCCGAAACTCGCATTTTACGGATGATCTTATGGTGAACCTGGTCACCTTTGAGGATAATCAGGAATTGATCGGAGAACTCTCCGAAAAGCTTTTGAAGGAGTTTCCACGCATCACCACCATTGTAAACAATGTGAACGATCAGCCCAACCCAACCGCGGTTGGACGCTATGAACATGTGATTTATGGTCCCGGCTATATTGTTGATCACATTGGCAATCACGCTTTTAAAATTCATGCAAACGCTTTCTTTCAAACCAACACACGGCAGGCCGAGAAACTATATGCGGTAGCCCGCGAATATGCCGCAATTGAATCAGGCGGGCATCTCTTTGATCTCTACTGTGGTGTGGGCACGCTCTCCCTTTTTATGGCGGATAAAGCAGACAAGGTTACAGGCATTGAAATTGTGGATGTGGCGGTAGAAAACGCACGATTTAATGCCAAAGAGAATGGTGTAAAGAACGTCAATTTTGTATTGGGTGACATGAAAGACACATTTAATGACGAGTTTTTGGAAGAGAATGGGCGGCCCGACTGTGTGATCACAGATCCGCCCCGCTCCGGCATGCATCCCGATGTGGTGGAACAGCTCGCCGGGCTCGATGTGGACCGGCTTGTCTATGTAAGCTGCAATCCATCCACTATGGCAAGGGATTTGAAAATCCTGAAAGAAACCTACGTCGTCGAAAAAGTGCAGCCTGTCGATATGTTTCCTCAAACCTATCACATTGAGGCTGTTGCAAAGTTGACGCGAAAATAGTTGATAAGCAATCGGCTGGGTAAAAAGTGCGGATTTTGTTAAATCCTGAATATGCCCTGTTTATGATACAGGAATACGGAACGATAAATTTCAGGCCTTGTTATGCTTACCGGATAATCATTATACTTATTAGATAGTGCATCTAAATCAAATCAAAAGGAGGATAAGTTATGAGTAACGGAACAAAAGAACACGCAGTAAAGGGAGATCATTCTCATCAGCACAGCATCGCTTGCGGACACACTAAAATAAAGCATGAAGATCATATCGACTATCTGCACGATGGTGAACTGCATCGTGAAAATGATGGCAAGTGGGTAAAATGCGTAATTCCGGTAACTGAGAAAAACCCGGCAGAAAGCAAGACACTGCCTTGCGGCTGCAATCATACCGATGCCTGCGGCCATGAGATGGTTCCGCACGGAGACCATATGGACTACCTGGTGAATGGACGCTTACACCATGTAAAAAATGGGAAATGCTACGACCATGGTCCTGTCGAGGTTGTGACGTTTAAATAAAATTTTAACAATTATTCAATCAGATAGGCAACTCTCTGATTTGATTATAAATATTTTAAATTATGCCCTGTCCACACGGCAGTAAACAAGCTGAGGTGTTGAACAGGGCAGTTTTTTTATGAGCTTCAGAAACTCTTTGATCATCAGTCAAATTCGATTCATACCCACAAAAAAACAATATGCCTGAACATGCCGTTGTAATTGGTGCCGGCCTTGGCGGGCTGGCGGCAGCTTCTCTCCTTGCCGAAAAAGGGTACAAGGTTACGGTTTATGAAAAGAACAGTACACCCGGAGGCAAGATGCAGCAAGTCACTTCTTCCGGATACCGCTTCGATACCGGCCCCAGTCTTTTTACCATGCCGTTCATCCTTGAAAAGCTTTTTGAAGAGTGTGGAAAAAACATGGGGGATTACCTGGACATTAAAGAACCGGAACCGCTATGCAGATATTTTTACCCGGATAACGTGATATTTGATAACCATGCTGACCGCAAACGCAGCATGAATGAAATCAAAAAGTTTGCCCCGGAAGATGCCGAAGCATACAGCTCTTTTTTAGATCGTTCCGAAGATCTCTACAACCGCACAGCCGATGCCTTTCTTTTCAATCCGCTCTACGGCCTCAGGGATATCAGGCACCTGAAATTACTCGACTTTCTGGATATTGATGCCTTCTCAACCGTTTCAGATAAGGTAGACCGGCACTTTAAATCGGACTATCTGCGGCAATTCTTCAAGCGGTTTACAACATATAACGGGTCATCTCCCTTTCGTGCACCGGCTACACTTAACGTAATTCCACACGTGGAGCTTAACCAGGGCGGTTACTATGTGCGTGGCGGTTTATATAAAATTGCTGAGGCGATACAAAATCTTGCCACTGAGATGGGGGTTGAATTCCATTTTGATGCGGAGGTTCGGTCGATTGATCACTCCGGTAAAAAAGCCGTGGGAGTAACGCTGAGTTCCGGAAAAACGGATCCCTGCGATCTGTTGATAGCCAATTCTGATGCCACCGATACGATCATTAACCTGCTTCCCGAAAAAGCTCTTGGCAGGCGTAAAAGAGGGAGGCAAGAGGCCATTGAACCCTCCTGTTCAGGCTTTGTGATGATGCTGGGCTGCAACAGAAGATGGGAGAAGCTGAAACATCACAACATCTTCTTTTCAGGTGATTACAGACAGGAGTTTGAAGATATATTCACCCATAAAAGGATGCCCGTCGATCCAACCATCTACATCGCAAATACATCATTCACAGATAAAGCTCATGCTCCTAAAAATTCCTCCAATCTCTTTATTCTGGTAAATGCACCCTATGTTGCTGATGGGCAGAACTGGGATAAGATTCGTTCTGAGTACTCCCGGTTTCTGATTGATGAACTGGAAAAGCGTGGGCTTGATGGACTGAGTGATTCCGTTGAGTATTCAGAATTAATCGCACCTGATGATTTCCTGAAACGGTACGGCTCCAACCGCGGAAGCATATACGGAACATCTTCGAACGGAAAATTTGCGGCATTTCTTCGCCCCAGAAATAAACTTCGCAATATTGAGAATCTCTACCTGGTTGGAGGAAGCACGCATCCCGGCGGTGGAATCCCCCTGGTGATTCAATCTGCTTTTAATGCAATTGAGTTATTGCGAAGAGAGAACGATGGGTGATAAGAATCTGCCGCTGAATGGCAGCGTTCATCAGGCCTCTTCGTGGACTTTTCCGAGGTTAATCACTTCCACATCCTGAACCTTGCCCTGATCGATCGAAAACCGCACCATGGTTCTTTGAACCTGAAACCCCTGCTTTCCTGCCGCACCGGGGTTCATATAGAGCATTTTACCCAGTGATTGATCCCTTGCTATTTTAAGAATGTGAGAGTGTCCACAGACGAATAGATCAGGAGGATTTTTTTGAATCTCTTCACGAATGGGGATACAGTAACGGCCCGGAATGCCACCTATATGAGTCATCCATACATCCACCCCCTCTCGTTTAAAGCGCTGGTGAAGCGGATACACTTTCCGGATATCCTGCCCGTCAATATTCCCATAAACACCTATTACCGGGGCAATTTTATTCAGCTCATTGGCAATGGAAATCGTGCCAAAATCACCGGCATGCCATATTTCATCGCGGTCAGAAAAGTATTCAGCCACCTGTGGATCCAGATAGTTATGAGTATCAGATATGAGTCCTACCTTATGCATGCCGCCGTAAAAATGATCTTTATTTGATAATAGGAATCCTTACAATGCTTGCAAAATCTTTTGACCATATTTTTCATCTATCTTATACAACACCAACACACAATTTTTTATAATCATTTTGAATATACGTTTTAGCATCATCATTGTTACCTGGAATGCCCTGGATCATTTAAAACAGTTCCTGCCCTCTGTAGTTAACTCCGGCTACTCTGATTTTGAGATCATTATTGCCGACAATGCATCTGAAGACGGCAGCGCAGAGTGGGTTAAAAGAACTCATCCGGAGTGTAAGATCGTCACTTTCGACAGGAACCACGGCTATTGCGGAGGGAACAATCGTGCAGCAGTCTATGCCGAAGGAGATGTTCTTCTGTTTCTGAACAATGATGTGGAAGTTGAAAATGGCTGGCTTACACCGCTGGCTGAACAATTTTCAGATCCTGATGTTGGAATTGTGCAGCCTAAAATGCTCTCTTATAAAGAGAAACAGATGTTTGAATATGCCGGGGCAGCTGGGGGTATGATCGACTGGATGGGTTATCCCTTTTGCCGTGGACGCGTTTTTGACACCCTGGAGAGAGATAGTGGCCAATATGATGATGCATCTGAAATATTTTGGGCTTCAGGAGCAGCTTTCGCCATCCGTAAAGACCTTTTTGTGGAAACAGGCGGCTTTGACGAAGATTTTGAGTTCCACATGGAGGAGATCGATCTCTGCTGGAGATGCCATAAATTGGGGAAAAAGGTAATGGCCGAGCCAAAAAGCGTGGTATATCATTTGGGAGGCGGGTCTCTGCCTATGGGGTCTCCAAGGAAAGTGTACTACAACTACCGGAACAGCCTGCTGATGCTCACCAAAAACATAGACCGATACCTGATACCCAAAATCTTCTTCCGGCTGATCCTGGATGGAATATCAGGTGTTCGGTCACTTCTATTGGGCAGGCCAAAAGAGACGTGGGCTATTATTCGTGCACATTTCGCATACTACATAAGATTGGGGAACACCCTGAAAAAAAGAGAAGATTTAAAAAGACGATCTGTACTGCCCACACCGGAAGATCTGGTACATGATCGCCTTGTCGTATTTCAGGCGCTTCTCTTTGGAAAAAAAAACTACCCTGAACTATTTGAATAGCATCAGTTTCATTGTGACTCTATCATACTTTTAATTACTGTAATCAGCTGGTAGAATTTTGTTTATAAATTTAATCTATAATTAATGAAAGATGTTTTATATGATATCGACTGGCTTGGATTATTGAAACAGTGGTGGCTCTCACTCCTGCTCATTCCATTTATTATATACCATATACACCAGGTTTACTGGACGCTTCGGTTTAATATCTTTTTCAGTATCTCCTACTCTTTTCCATTTCCCATCAACCTGGAAAACTTCCTGGTTAGGAATTTTCTGCTCATTATCCATGAGGCCGGCCACACCTTTTTTGGTTTTACAGGAAACCGCACACTAACCATTTTGGGCGGTTCACTGAATGAGATTATTCTGCCGGTTATCATTCTGGCATATTTCATCTTTAATAAGATGGCTAAAGGAACACAGTTTGGCTTTTACCTGCTGGGTTCAGCCTGGATCAGTGTTGCATTTTATGCGGCCGACGGCGCCCAGAGGCAGCTTCCGCTTATTGCCAATTTGGGCAGAGAGTCGCACGATTGGGGCAATCTTCTGCGCCAATGGGATATGGTTGAACAGGCCGGCACCTTCGGGTTTATCTTTGCATTTATCGGCATTCTCTGCTACCTGATCGCCCTGTCGGTACCGCTCTGGATGAAAAAATATGAGGAAATCGACCTCAAACTGGATGTTTGAGACGGACAAGGATCTAACCGCAGTGTTTTGATTCAACCCCGGTTAAAATGTTTTCAACCTGACTGAACGCTCAAGCCTGTAACGTAGTTTAATTCATCAGATATTGAATGCTGAGGTTAACTTCTATTCATATCATGATCTAAGTTAATTTTAATGTATACTGATTTTTATTGCAGCCCCTGCGTATTATCTGAGGCTGTTCTTTAGGGTAAAGCTCCATTACGATGTAGGTAATGGAGCTTTTTTAAATCGTACCGGATTAAATCTTCATGGAGCAACAGTCTCAATTCGATATCATTATTGCGGGTGCCGGGGCCTCGGGCCTCAGCCTTATGTGGTTTCTGTTACATAGCGTCAAATACAAAGACAGCCGAATTCTACTGGTCGATCGAACCCTTGAGCCCGTAAATGATAAAACCTGGTGTTTTTGGGATAAAAGTGATATGCCCTTTAAGGACCTTATCTATCACACCTGGCACTCTCTTGAAGTTGCGGCTCACGACAAAATTTTTACAGAAGAGCTCCTGCAGTACAAATATCACTGTATGCGCAGTGTGGATTATACCGCCAAAATGCTTCGGTTTCTTGAATCAAAACCCAATGTCACTCTGCTTGAAGCGAACGTTCAGGAGTTCAATCCCGGTGATGAAATCGCTGAAATTGTCACGTCAAAAGGCAAGTTTACGGCTCCTTGGATTTTCCAAAGCGCACTTAAACCACCCGGACTGAGCAGATCAAAAATGGATGTCTCTTTGATGCAGCACTTTATGGGGTGGGAAATTGAAGCGGAAAACCCTCTTTTTGAAACAGATAAAGCCACGCTGATGGATTTTGATGTGCCCCAGCAGAATGGTGTGACCTTCCTCTATGTTCTGCCATTCTCCGAAACAACTGCCCTGATCGAGTACACCCTCTTTTCCGGAAAAATTCTTACCGACGAGCAGTATGAAAAGGGAATTCGCGACTATCTCCTCGAAAAATACGGGCTGGTTGATGGCAGCTATAAAATCAACCGAAAAGAGAAAGGAATTATCCCGATGGAAGACCGTGAGTATCCTGCCTGGTACTGCAACCGGGTTCTCAACATAGGCACCGTTGGCGGGCTCACAAAGCCATCCACCGGGTACACCTTTACCCGGATCCATCGTCACAGCGAGGAGATCGTACAGGCTCTTGAGCAAGGAAACCGGCCACCCGACTCTAAAGCTTCATCCTACCGCTTTCGCGTTTACGACATGATGCTGCTATACCTTCTCGAGAATCACTCCGCTACCAGTATTACCATTTTCAGGGAACTCTTTAAACGCAACCGGTTTGACCGGATTCTCCAGTTTCTGGAGGAGAAGACCCATCCGGGCCAGGAGATCAAAATCTTCTCTTCCCTGCCATACATACCCTTTTTTAAAGCAATCTGGAAAACGAAGCACCGGATTCTTACAGGAGCTTAACCGCGCCATTAAACCCATTCAGAGCTTATGTGGAAATATACAGGAAAAAGCAGGCCGCCCTTTGCAGAACCCGTCAGGGATGGTCAGGAGTCGGTATGGGACTATCCCCGGCCTCCGGTAACTTCACCCGACAGCCGCAAAATTCTTGTAAAGCTTAACGGCCGGGTTTTAGCCGAATCCAATTCTGTCGTCAGGGTACTCGAAACAGCCAGCCCACCGTCATTTTATATCCCACCTGATGATGTAAACCGTGAGCTTCTTCAAAAAGCAAGCGGCAGCTCTTTTTGTGAATGGAAGGGATCGGCTACATATTGGGACGTTCATGCGGGTAATCAAATCATTCAAAAAGCGGGCTGGTCGTATCACAACCCTTCCGAGCGGTTTGCGGCTATAGACGGATACTTCTCTTTCTATCCCGCACTGGTCAACTGCTTTGTGGATGGCGAACAGGTGGTTCCTCAGCCCGGTGGCTTTTACGGCGGATGGATTACATCCGAAATTGTGGGGCCGGTAAAAGGTGGTCCCGGTACAGGCGGGTGGTAGAGGTTATTCAATCCTAATAGGTATAGATCGTACGAATTCAATTCAATATGCGCCACAAATCTTCTCTGCTGAATAAAATCACAATACTGGCCACCTTTCTTTTCCTGCTGATGGCTATGTTTTTTCCGGTGTTTACCGAGTCGATCGCAATCTGGGTGGTGCTTGTATCTGTATTTCTGATTGGGATTCCTCATGGCGCTATTGACCACATCATGGCTGCTGAAATATTCGGGCTGAACCAAACCCTGAAAGATCATCTGCTCTTCTACGCAAGCTATCTTCTTATCATGATGCTGGTAGGCGCTCTCTGGTACTTTGCTCCGGTGGCCGGCATGATTCTCTTTCTGGCCATCTCCATCTACCACTTTGGTCAGGCCGATATGGAAGATTTCATGGTAAGAAAACCGGGCAACTGGATCTGGCACAACGCCAGGGGGATACTTATTATCGGGCTGATTGTATTTGTAAAGCCTTCTGTTACCTACCCCATTATGGCAGAGGCGATGCGGATTGATGAGGCCATATTTGCCGGCTGGATGCCCGACGCAACGATTTCAGCCGGGATTATTATCACGGCTTACGCCCTGCTTGCCATGATCGGCTACCTTCTGGGCCGATTCAAAAATCCGGGCAGGTTTTTCTCCGACAGCCTCATCCTGGCGGGACTTCTTATCATTACCGGTCCGCTCATCGGTTTTGCCCTCTACTTTGCGCTCTGGCACTCGGCAGGACATATCAACGAGATGCGTGAGTTTTTTGAGGGCAGAGACAAGTCACTTTCGGTTCTGCAGTTCTATAAAAAGGCAACGCCGTTCACCCTGGTCTCTCTCTTCGGCCTGGCCTTTCTTGCTGGAATAAACAGCGCCTTCGGCCTCGAAGAGCAGTTTCTCTCCCTCATGTTTATCCTGATCAGCGTGCTCACCCTGCCCCACATGTTCATCGTCGACCGCATGTATGCTGAGAAAGGGGCAAGTGGAGTGTCTCAATAGTACTGCCGCGCAAAAAACCATGAACCGGGCTCTACGAAAACAGCAGCTCCTCATCCACCTCCTGAACCATTCGCCAGATCAGCGTGGTGGTATCAAAAATGAGATGAAAATAGCGCTGCTCTTTGGTCCGCACCACGTAGTGATAGTGAAACCCTTTTCCCACCCTCTCGCGGTGGGCCTGACGAATCTGCTCAATCTGATGAATATCTCCGTTCCGCAGTTCAAACCTGAACGGCGTGATATGGTGCCGAAGCTTGGGCTGATTAAACCCGCGAAAGACATTTAATACATTAATCGGTGGATACTTTTCTTCACTACTCATAAACTACTCCTTCTGTTGAAAGAGTAGTTTACACATATATCTTACATATGTCAATATGTGCGACTGAAAAAAGTGCCGGCCTTCGACGTGTTGAGTGTTCTCCGCCAGCCAGCGGATCACGTTGAGTACGCCTTCGGCGTGTTGAGTGCTCTCCGTCAGTTGACGGATCGCGTTTAGTACTCGCTATCGCTCGTGTTGAGGATGGGCTCCATACAAGTTATGTGATCAGAAACTATTCGAGGTGACTTTTCCCATTAACGCGAACCACTCTTCTGCTAAAGCTACGGATGGCAGACGCAGCGAACACCTAACAGAACGCGCAGCGTTATACTCAACGTGCGAAGCACACTCAACACGCAAACGATGGACTTCGCACATATCAGGAAAAAAGATCCCGATAAGGCTCAATCAGCTGCTCACCGGAGTTACGGGCATTGTTTACCTCTTGCCCCACCCGGTAGAACCGGATATCATCATCGGGCCAGGGACGAAGAAGATCCTCCAGAAAGTCCGGATTACTGTTTTGAGGGTCCAGCCAGGTTTCAAGCTCCTCGTCGAGCAGGATGGCCGGCATGCGGTCGTGGAGCTCCTCCACTGTTTTATTGGCCCGGGTGGTAATAATGGTAAAACTCTTTATGGGCTCCTCATCTTTCGGCTTCCACTCTTCATAAAGGCCTGCAAAGGTCATAATCGGAGAGCTCTTCAGCGTGATATAGTGGGGAATCTTGCCGGCACTTGTTTTTTTCCACTCATAAAATCCATTTGCCGGTACCACACACCGCTGCGATTTGAACGGTTTGCTGAATGATCTTTTTTTTGAAAGAGACTCTGCCCGGGCATTGATCATCGAATATCCGGTATTGATGCTGTCGGCCCAAAAAGGAATCAATCCCCACCGAAACGGAGCGATCAGCCTCTTCTCTCCATCCTCAACGACTACCGGCATCTGAAGTGAGGGAGCTACATTGTAGTTTGGTTCAGGTTTATAGGCCCCCTCCGGAACTGCGCCATACTTGCGCTCCAGCTCCTGAAGAGTTGCTTTTAAAACGTATCGTCCGCACATAGTATTCAGATTTTCAGTATTCCCGTCAGTCCGGTCATTATCCAAAAGGGTGATCCTGATGAGGCCGGACGGTTTTCATGAATCATACAGCAAGTTTTTGAATTTGCATCATCTTTACAAGCCTGTTCTTGCAGGCCGGTATAATGTCAGGAGCGGGCTAACCCGCATTTCATTTTCGTGTTCAAAAAATGAGCGTTACACGGGAATCGCTGCGCTGGGAACTCACCAAGATATTTTTTTCTGTGAGATTTCCGGGTTAAAGAACCACCGCCGTATGCTCGTACATATTCCTCTTCGAGTCATCCATTAATCCCACACTGTTGTACGGCGCAATCCGGGCCCGAACTCTTTCAACCAAATCCGCCACCTCTTTCCCGGGAAAACCTTTCTCACGTAAGCTTGAAATTTCAGCATGGGTTAACTCGACCATTGCAAAAAGATCATCATCCGCGGCACAAAGAAAAGAGTCCGGGGTTGATCCATTCAGCCTGCCCTGTTCATACTGAATGGATGCCGCAAAATAGAGCATCACTGCTGCCGAAAAGAGCTGAAAATGACCTCTCGATTTGTAACATGATGATACCAACAAATCAATAAAGGCCAGCTCTTTGTAATAGTTTACTTCAATTAATTCTAATCCTTTTTGAATCTCCGCTTTTGAGCCGCTCTTTCTGAACAGCTTCAGCAGTTTTTCCACACCGGTCAGCGTATGGGCAATCCCCGTACTGTGCAGCGGATCCACAAATCCTGCGGTGTGATTCAGGGCAACCCATCCTTCGCCATGAGTCCGGTTAAGTCTCCTTTGCAACCGGTTCGATTTGAGGAACCCTCCCGGAGTATCAGCAGGCAGTGCCGTCTTAAACAAGCTTTGAACCGAAGGATACTGTTTCAGTACCTCCATCCAAATCGTATCGGCGTTTAGTCCGTGCAGGTCATTATTTGTGCTTCCATCGATCACCATTCCGCTGCTCAACAGATCGTTATTGAACCGAAGCATCCATATCCATCCTTCATCTATCAGGTGGTGCAGAGCGGAGTGATCAGGATTGTAGGGGTAATCGGATGTATGAAAATCATTCTGATTCAGGTACTGCTGCCAGTGAGCCGCCTCTTTAATGTGAGAGTATACGGCAAATGAGTTCGTTTGAAATCCCTTTGAGGTGGATGTTGCGTCCAAAAATGTTTCAGCAAATATCGAAGAACCGGTAGCGTCAATAATCCGGCCGGCAGTGAAAGACAGTTTCTTGTTTTTTCTCTCAGCCAGGATATTCCATTGGTCCACAATCTTGTCGACACCGTATATCGTTGTATGGTCAAAGTAATCAATATCCATTTTGCGGAGCTGCTGAACCAGAAAATGATCCACATCGCTTCGAAGCCAGTTGGTATCGGAGTTTTCATTATCCACGCTGGCGGCCACCAAGAGCTCGTTGGTGTGATTTTGATCGCTTTTGAAGAGCTCACCTTTTTGATGGGGATAGTAGCTGAATCCCCGCTTCAGCCCGCATACAACCTCCGGGTGATGTTTTTGCCACTCACCATACCTTGAAAGTCTCTTCAGAAATGGCAGATGGTACTCATCGGCAAGGTCTCTCAGAATCATATCAGCAACAGGTGTAGATGACTCCCCGATGGCAAACCGCGGATGGTCACCCCTCTCCACCACGCAAACACGATATCCCAGGCTGGCAAGGGCCATCGCCGTGATCGATCCCCCAAAACCGGAACCGACAATCAGGAAGTCATATTTTTTTAATTGTTTCATTTCAATTCTCTGCTTCAATAAATTGGTAATAATAACTCTCCTCTAGAGAGGGGAAAAGGTGGCTTGAATGTGCAAAGCGCAGTTCATGACACCGAGGGGTGTGTCAGGGGCAGAGGAATGAGAACCCAAAAAAACTACTTCTTTCGCGTCGTACACACCCCTCGCACACCGATACGTTGATCTTAGTCTTATGCCTATTCAATATCTTAACCTTTAATTTTCATCCCCCATTGCCCTCCGCCGGCCGGCGGAGGGACACTTCGTATTAAAACTTTTCCATCTAATTAGCACAACCACATTCAACATCCGGCAAAACAACCTGCTCAAGGTTCATCCGTTGCATTCGCTCTTTTCGAGCTTCAAAACAGATTTTACAATCCGAAAATTTCTCCAGGTCCCATAAATCTGCAAAGACTCTACCCTTCTTCAGGTTCACTGCGCGATCAAACACCTCCTCAAGTGCAGAAAGCGCTGGCGGTATATACTCACCTTCATCCCTGAGCTTCTCCATAATGCCATTTCCATCCCGTGTTGGGATAATGGAACAGGCCGAGACTCCACAATCAAAGGCAAACTCAACCGACTTGAGACACCACTCGATATTCTCACGGGGATCTGTTAAAAATGGCGGGTTAAGCAGGATGAATGCGCGTACATCGATATTTTCTGAAACAAGATAGTCCGTCGCTTCTTTGAAATTCTTAGTAGTGATCTGTTTATTCAGCTTCGGCAACGCTTCAGGGTGGATGGTCTCCAGACCCATCGCGATCTCAAAACTGCCGGCCAGCATATCACGAAACCCGGGAATGAAGTTTCCGATCAGTTTCGGGTGGTTCTCTACGATTACATGCTCAAAACCGTTCAACAACTTCGCAATGGCCTCATAGTCAGATCGCGGAATTGCCTTGCCGTCAAAAAAATTGCCGCTATTGTAGAGCTTTACGACATCGGCTTTCGGGAGCCGCTCCAGGGCATACTCAATCTGGGCCGGGATTGCCCCCTTTGGGGTCGGTTCATCCAGCGTATGCCGCCACAAATCACACATCACACACTTAAACGGACACTCCCTGTTGGTCAGAAAGATTGTGTTAACGCTCTTCAACAAACCATCCCCCTGCACCTCCTCCTCATGCAGCCACAAATAAGGCCTCATCGGATCCACACCCACTTTCGAGGGCCTGTAAGATTCAACAGCGTTATTAGTAATAGTATGTTTCAAACAACACGTTTTTAATTTTCAACAACTGAACACATTTATCCGATTCAATCCAAAAATCTGCGAAATCCCATAACCCCCTCAATCCGCGATCAGTAGAGGGATTGAAAGTACTGCCGATACACCATCTCATCTTCCGGAAATACCTTCTTAAAGTCATCCATACCAACTGTGCCGTGCTGCATTCTTCGTTTGGGGAAGACCGGCATATCGTGTCCCGTGATCGCTTTCACGCCGCGCTGAACTACCTCTCCTTTCAAAGCGTATAGCTCCTCATGCTTCCAGTCGGTGAGCTGAATGAACGGAATCCCTTCCGATACCTCAATCACGTTCGGGAGCGTGTAGGGGCTGAAACCCTTAAACCCATATTTTGCTGAGGTAGCATAAACGCGCACATGGCCGCGGCTCTGTCCGCCGGAGTAGGTCAGTGAGTGTTTGATCTTATCCACTCCCCATCCTTCGTGGTAGAGTAGCGGATTACCCAGCACACTCCGAATGGTCAGTTCGGGATTGTCTTCGATCGGATAGGATTTCAGGTTCTCATCCCCGCCATCCCCGTCAACGAGATAGGTCCAGTCGGGATATTTTTCGCGGATCTTTTTGCAGAGAGTGAGCGCCATCGTTGCCGCTTCCACATCACGCTGCTTATAGTCTTCTATGGTTCGAATGGTCTCCTTGTAGTCCAGGTCAGACAGTTCGCCCTCCATTACCTCCAAAAACATGCTGAGGCCGAGTTTGTCCAGAAACTCATAGGCCTGCTGTCCATCCGGTCCTTTGTTAATTGAAAGCGTAAACGCTTTGAGCCGCGCAGGTGATTCACCCCGTTTCAGAAGCAGGTCATACAGCGTCAGAAATACCGAACCGCTATCAATTCCCCCGGAAAAAAGTACACCGATCGGCTCTTCTTTTGGAATGGAGTCGAGCCATTTTTCACACTCTTTGGCCATTGCGCCCACATAGGCTGCACCAATGAGGTTCAGATCAGAATTCAGCGTGTTTTTCATCGGCGTAAAATAGCGCGTATGATCGGGATTTGGATCGGGGCACCCCACAACATCAAGCCGGGTTACATAGTGAGCGGGTACCATTCGGGTATAATCGGGACGAAACTGGTGATGGAGCCCAAGTTCTTTTAGGTACTGATAGATATCATCAATCCGGTCAGCCACAATCAGCAGCGGTCCTGCAACCTGTTTTGCCATAAAATAGCGCATGGGCCGGCCAATAGATCTTGCCATATAGACCTGCTGATTTTTCTTGGTCACAATCGCAAAATTTCCCTCGATCTGTCGAATCTTTTCCGGGTCGCCGCTTGCAATGATCTCCTCAGCTTCTTGCTGAGACATATTAAAAATCTGGTTTTGATCCGGATCGATCAGGTTTACAAAATCATCGAGTTTTTGAACTACTTTTGCCATGGCTTAATCTGTTTAAGTGTCTTTTCTGAAAGTTGCTTGGTTTGAATATAACACGTTTATTATTTCTATATAAGAAGGTTTATCGGAATCATTAAAACTGAAAAACATCAGAAAAAGTGCCGTCTTTTTTTCTGATTTAAAACTGATTCAATTCGCACCCTCAATTTATTGAATATGAAAAAATATCTGCTTGGTTGTGATATAGGCAGCTCTTCTGTCAAGGCCGTGATTCTGAATGCCGATACCGGCAAAGCTGCCGCAAGCGCGTTTGCACCGGATTCGGAGATGGAGATCCAAGCGCCGCAGAAAGGCTGGGCCGAACAGCACCCGGATACCTGGTGGAAACATCTCGCAACCTCGATCCGGGCTGCCATGAAACAAGCGGATACTTCAGCGGATGAGATTGTGGCGATTGGCATCACCTACCAGATGCATGGCTTGGTGATAGTTGACAAAAACCAAGACGTGCTCCGTCCATCCATCATCTGGTGCGACAGCCGTGCGGCAGCGACAGGCAAAGATGCTTTTGTGGAGATCGGACCCGAATACTGCCTGGAACACTATCTCAACTCGCCCGGCAACTTCACCGCATCAAAACTAAAGTGGGTAAAGGATAATGAGCCTGAAACCTATGAGCGCATCCACAAAATGATGCTCCCCGGCGACTATATTGGAATGCGAATGACCGGCACCATCTCCACCACGCTTACAGGCCTGTCGGAGGGGATCTTCTGGGATTACCCCGAGAACCGCACTGCCCATGTCCTGATGCAGCATTACGGCATTGCCGACGTACTGATACCCAAAGCACTCCCCTCTTTTGATCTCCATGGCGAGCTCACCGGTAGCGCTGCGAAAGAGCTTGGCCTCAAAAAAGGGACACCGGTCACCTACAAGGCGGGAGATCAGCCCAACAACGCCTTTTCACTCAACGTGCTCCATCCGGGCGAGGTAGCCGCCACGGCAGGCACTTCGGGTGTAATTTACGGCGTGACCGACAAACCGATGTACGATCAAAAATCGCGTGTGAATACGTTCATTCACGTGAACAGCCGTGAAGGACAGCCCATGAACGGCGTGTTACTCTGCGTGAACGGAACCGGCATCCTGAACAGCTGGCTGAAGCACAACATGTCGTATAACGGTGCACTCGACTATGACGAGATGAACCGCCTTGCCCTGGAGGTGCCGGTTGGGACAGACGGGCTCACTACTCTCCCTTTCGGGAACGGGTCAGAGCGGATCCTGGAGAACAGGGAGATTGGTGCTCAGGTTTTAAACCTCGACTTTAACCGCCATAGTAATGCACATCTGTTTCGGTCAGCTCAGGAGGGCATTGTCTTTGCGCTGAACTACGGCTTTCAGATCATGCATGAGATGGGATTGAACCCGGAAACCGTAAAAGCCGGGCGATCCAATATGTTTCAGAGTCCGCTCTTCCGGGAGGCCTTTGTGAATACTACCGGGACCTTGCTCGAACTGTACAAGACCGACGGTGCCGAGGGCGCTGCCCGTGGAGCCGGAGTGGGTTCGGGAATCTTCGCCAGTGAAGCCGAAGCTTTCCATGGGCTCGAAAAACTGGAGGTAATCGAACCCGATTCAGAGTTAATGAAAACCTATAATGAACACTATCAAAACTGGCTCGAAAAACTCAATCAATTTCTAATTTAAAAATACTTCGTGTTCCTTCGTGACCTCGTGCCTTCGTGGCTGCATTCGTAGATTTAAGCCATGATGACACAAAACGCTGAAGATTCACAAGGATAAAACCAGATCGTATTCTATGCCTAAATCAAACCAATACTTCCCCACCATCAAGAAAATCAACTACGAAGGCCCCGAAACAGACAACCCTTTCGCCTTCACCCACTACGACGAAAATCGTGTGGTGGCAGGAAAAACCATGAAAGATCACTTCCGCTTTGCCGTGGCCTACTGGCACTCATTCTGTAATGAGAATAGTGATCCGTTTGGTGTGGGAACCAGGATATTTCCCTGGAACAAGTCCAAAGATCCGCTTGAAAACGCAAAATTCCGTCTTGAGGCGGCTTTTGAGTTCTTCACCAAGCTGGGCGTACCCTACTACTGTTTCCACGACCGCGACCTTGGCCCGGAGGGACAAACCATCGGAGAGTCTGAGAAGATCCTGGCCAAGATGGTGAGCCTGGCCAAGCAACATCAAGAGAATACGGGTGTAAAACTGCTCTGGGGAACGGCCAACCTGTTTACCCATCCCCGCTATATGAACGGGGCCGCAACCAATCCCGATTTTGAAGTGGTGTGTCACGCCGCCGCACAGGTGAAGGCCGCACTCGACGCCACCGTGGAGCTGGGTGGAGAGAACTACGTGTTTTGGGGAGGCCGCGAGGGCTATATGAGCCTGCTCAATACCGACATGAAGCGGGAGATGGACCACCTGGGCACGTTTCTTCGCGCCGCGCGCGATTATGGCCGCAAGATTGGCTTCAAGGGCAGCTTTCTGATCGAACCCAAGCCGATGGAACCCACCAAGCACCAATACGACTTCGATGCCGCTACGGTGATCGGCTTTCTTCGTGAACACGACCTTTTGGATGATTTCAAGCTCAACATAGAAGCCAATCACGCCACGCTTGCCAGCCACACCTTTTCACACGATGTAATGCTCGCGGCGCAAAACGGGCTGCTTGGCAGCATCGACGCCAACCGGGGCGACGACCAGAACGGATGGGATACCGATTACTTCCCCACCAATCTCTACGACGCGGTGGAGATCATGATGATCCTGCTCGAGCACGGAGGCATTGCACCCGGCGGACTCAACTTCGACGCCAAAATCAGAAGAAACTCAACCGATCTTGAGGATCTGTTCCACGCCCACATCGGCGGAATGGACACTTTTGCGCGCGGTCTGCTCATTGCAAACGAAATACTCACTAACTCCGATTACAGAGAGCTGCGCGATGGCCGTTACCGGTCCTTTGACAGCGATGACGGAGAGAAATTTGCGAAAGGTAATCTTACGCTTGGAGAGCTGCGGGCATTGGCAATAGTCAATGGGGAGCCGGAGCAAAGAAGCGGAAAACAGGAGTTGATAGAGAATTTGGTGAACAGATTTATTCGATAAGCAGAACCAATTTCCAATCACTACCGTTAATGAAGTGCACATTAACTGTAATGATATAATTTATGCCTGAAGGAC
>REDT01000325.1 GCA_007693295.1 Balneolaceae bacterium | reverse complement strand
TATTTGCTCTTCTCTCATCCGTGAGCAGGTCTTCATCATCGTCATCGTTTTCAGGGTCAGACGGCGTACCGGCAAACATCACTCCAAAGAAACCAATGGATATAAACAGAAAGGTCAGGAAACTTAAAATCATACTATTCTAATGTGTTTTTAGTGTTTAAGGTTAAAAATCATGACAAAGAATGTTAAAAAATTTTGCTGTGTGAAGATCAACTTTTTAAGTCGGGATCCAAATGAGAACCAGGCAGCAAATGCGTATTACCATGAAACGACATTGTTAATTATACGGCTATTAAAAACCAACATAATATTCCGTTTTAATCTATGCAGGCCTTTCGAATAAAAACAGTCTGGATCGATTTAATCAGGATGTTATAAATCAACCCGGGCAAAACACCCGGGCTGATTTAAAAACAATAAGAATGGATTTGAAATCAACTCTTTTTGATTTCGCCAATGATTTTTTTAGCTCCGTCAACGCCGTCTGTTAAAGAGTTCTTCACAGCATCAGTAGCTCCGCCGCCTATCTCTTTTGCAGCGTCAAGAGCGGCAATGATTGCAGTTTTTGTGGCACCGACCGTATCACCACCAACCTGCTTAACGCCGTTAATGGCTCCTTGTACAGACTCGACAGCCACCTTTCCGACGTTTTCGCCTAATTCTTTAGCGCTGAACATGGCCTGTTGAACGGCGCCCGTTACGGCTTCATCCTGTTCCACGCCTTCTGACATTGCCCCCTGTATAGCCCCATTAACGATACCTTTGATGGCTTTAATAAAAGAAACCCCGATATCGGAAATTCCATCAATAGCTCCTTTTACGATAGATGCAGGCACCTGTATACCTTTAACTACCAGTTCACTGGCGCCTTTTATTGTTGTAACTGCAACGTCTTTGACAGAATTTACAATAGTAGATGTTACGTCAGCGGTTCCTTTTAAGGTACCTGTAATTCCGCCTTTGACTCCTTTTACGATTTGATTTAGAAATTTTATAGCCATACGATCTTCGATTTTTAGTTAGTCATTAATTATTAACTTCATCTCTCCCAACAGTTTTTAGCTTTAATGAGTTCATTAGTGAACTTCAACGCATTATTGATAAATAAGTTTATAAACTTATTTATTTAATGAGACATGCTAATGTGATGCTTTTTGACTTTATAAAGTAAAAGCTTATCGATCAGTATTTACTCTATAGCTAATTGAACTGTCAATGTGGAATAACCTTTTCATATCCCCTTTTGCTATTATATAGTTCAAACCAGCTTCAAAAAAACGACTCTGATATCATTCCAAAGTTGCCGGCTAACTTGCAAACTTACTCTTGATATCCTTCCATGTTACAAGGTGCTTCTCGGTGCCCCGGGTACCCAGCAGTAGAGCGTACTCAATTCCAATCAGATAAAAACAGGCTTTGTTGATAAATACCAACGTGATCCCGAGCAGCAGGTGTATCAACACCCGCAAAGAGAGAGGCAGTTGATTACTGTAAACCAAAACGGAACGGTTGGTTTAAAAGTTAAAGTAGTCGGTAAAAAAGTTTAGGGCAAAGCCCGGTAGTATCTGTTTCTTTGGATCAAAAATAAGTGGAAATGTTTCTATTCATGAATAGCAGGTGGCAACATAAATTATATTAACCGAAAACAAATCTATTTGTTAAGTTGTCATTAAGAGTTGAAATTTACACTTCTTTTAAAAAATTGATGAAAAAAGCCCTCTTCATTCTTGCTGCCACATCTCTCTCGATTATTATTGGAGGGCTGATTTTTATTCATTTCTATGTAAGCGGTGATCGTGTGTCGGAATATGCCGGGGAAATATTGGGTGATGATTTCGAGGTAAGCGTACTCAAAGCTTCTCTAAACCCGTTTACCCGATCTCTGTATCTCGAAGGTGTTTCGATCTATTCTGAAGAGAATGAGCCGGAGAACTTGATTTTTGAAGCAGAAAAAATTTCACTCAGAAATGTGGGGATCATTTCCGCTATTCAAGGAAAAATCCGGGCCAAAGAGTTAAGGATGGACCAAATCATGATGGATCAGGGGGCATTCCCTGAACATGTAGAGACCGGGGCCGATGATGATGATGAACACACCCCTGATTTTGAACTTCACCTCGATCATATCTACTTCAGCAACGGAGAGATCCGCTTTTTAGCGGCCGAAGATGGTACAGGAATAGTGAATGGAATGAACCTTCAGGCCGGACCCATCCATTACAGGCCGGGCTGTTCCGATTGCGATGAATGGACAGTTGAAGATCTTTGGGTTGATGTTTCGGAAATCGATTTTACCTTTTGGAATGATCGATATAAACTGCAAGTGGAATCGATCCTTATCAGTGAGGCCGATTCTTTGTTCGAAACGGGTGGCCTCATACTCAAGTCGCAATTTTCAGATGAGGATTTTTTTGAATCACTCGATTATCGCACCGACCTTTTTGATGTGAACCTTTCAGGTCTGAACCTCAAAGGGTTTGATTTGCCCGGAATTATGAAAGGTGAAAGGCTGGCCGGTTCCCTGCTCGCCCTCGATTCGCTGGATCTGCACATCACCTTTGACAAGCGTGTGCCGCAGGATCCCGATCGCGGCGTCCCACCAATGCCCCTTGAAGCACTCAACAACTTTGCCTTTGAAATAGCCCTGGATTCGGTAAAAGTTCATCACGCGGATATTCGCTATTCCGAGTACGATGAAGAGAGCGTGCGGCCGGGAACCATTCTGTTTGCAGAAATCCAGGCGGTTATTCAACCACTCCATTCTAATTCTGAGAAAGCTGTGGTGTTAACTGCCAAGAGCTTACTTGAAGGCTCCGGTGAACTGGATACAGAAATCCGCTTTTCCATGGAGAACGGGGTTTCTGTTACCGAAGTGAAGGGAGGCCTTGGCACATTCGATGCAACTCACTTGAACAATATATTTAAAGACCTTGAAGGCATTGAAATAACCAGCGGAGCTGTTCATAGCATCAGTTTTGAATACATCATGCAAGGTGAAGAGGCCTCCGGATGGATTTCGATGTTTTATGAAGATCTGAGTATTGACATGATTGACCGCGATGATCATGAACGGGGATTCAGAGACCGTGTGGGAGGATTTTTCATGGATCAGATTGCCGTGCGAGCCGACAGCAGGAATAACGGAGAGGAGCATCGAGAGGGCGAAATTTCTGAAGAGCAGGAACCGGAGAATGGCTTTTTTAATTATTTGTGGATCAGTCTGCGCAGCGGAATTATGGATGTGGTCCGAAGAGTTTGATTTTTAGCCGGTTTGCAGAGTTTCAGGTCTGTATCAGAGAGATCGTTTTCAGGCCTGTACTTGCATGTTGCAGAATGCCTATTCTTTAACTACCTCATTGTTCTGCTGGCAATCATATCCTAATCATTGGTTATTGAGATTTTTGATGTATGGAGTTATTTCAGGTACAAAAGGGGGGAATAGGAAGTCGGCATGATTTTGCCACTATTTTTTACACATCTCTTCAGTACAATTCATTACATTCGAACCTTATACATCTCTTCGGGTGCATAAAGTGAACGTAACCATAACGTAAAATTTTAGAAATGAACAGTTTTCAAAAATCGGCAACACTGCTGACCCTTTTAGCTTTTCTGTTTTTAACAGGCCTCAACGCTAATGCACAAACCGGTTCTTTAACCGTTCCCTTAATTGAGGATGGACAGGCCCAAATCATCCCCGAATTTGAAAATTCTGAAAACTGGATCCGTCATGATCTTTGGGTGGAAACTGAATTTGATACAGATGGAGACGGCAAGCCGGACCGCATGCATGTAGCTGTAACCCGCCCTGCCCAAACTGAGTCCGGCGATCTTCAGCTCCCCGTGATCTACGGCACCAGCCCCTATTTTGCCGGTACTGCCAGGCCTCCCTACGACTTTTTCTGGGATGTTCGTCATGAGATTGGAGAAACCCCGCCTGAAAGAATCATGGGGCCTGAAGTAGAGCGCAGAGGAGAGCGGCCGATTATATCAAATGGCTTGATTCAAACCTGGGTTCCGCTCGGATTTATCGTTGTTCACTCCTCTTCTCCGGGAACAGGACTCTCCCAGGGTGCGCCCTCAGTTGGCGGAGAGAATGAAGCTCTTGCTCCCAAAGCCGTTATCGACTGGCTGAATGGACGTGCCAAAGGCTATACAACACCGGATGGTGACGAAGAAGTTACTGCATTTTGGACCAACGGAAATGTTGGAATGACAGGTACCTCCTACAATGGATTTCTTCCTTTTGCCGCAGCTGCAACAGGAGTTGAAGGTCTAAAGGCGATTATCCCTGTGGCCCCTGTAACCTCATTCTATCAATATTTTCGGTCAAACGGACTGGTTCGATCACCGGGCGGGTACCTGGGTGAAGATGCCGATGTGCTATACGACTTCATTCACAGCGGCGACGAATCTAAACGTGAGTATAACAACCGAACCATGCGAGATACAGAGATGGCGCAGGGAATGGACCGCATTACCGGAGACTACAACGATTTTTGGGCAGAACGCGACTATATGAACCGGATTGATCAGGTAAAAGCCGCTGTGTTTATGGCACACGCATTTAACGACTGGAACGTAATGCCAGAGCACACCTACCAGGTGCACGATGCTTTAAGGGGTACAGACGTCCCATCTATGATCTATTATCATCAGGGTGGCCACGGTGGTGAGCCTCCGCATAAGTTGATGAACAAATGGTTTACCCGCTACCTTTTCGATATTGAAAATGGAGTGGAAGAGCTGCCCCGCGCCTGGATTACGAGGGAAGGCGATGAAAGAGATCAGCCAACGGCTTATGATGACTACCCGAACCCGGCTGCATCGCCCGTTACATTTCACCTCACTCCCGGGGCACCGGAAAGAGGCGGATTGGTTACCACCTCCACATCGGGTAACGGTACAGAAACACTGGTTGACAATGTCTCGTTTTCAGGATCAGCACTGGCTGAGGCTGAATGGACCAACCATAGATTGATCTACGTCACTCCCGAACTTACTGAGCCACTGCACATCTCCGGGGTTCCCAGCGTAACCGTAACCCTCTCTAGCAGTAAGCAGGCCGCTAATTTATCTGTCTGGCTGGTCTCATTGCCATGGACAGAGGGAAGAAATACCCTCATTACAGATAATATCATAACCAGGGGCTGGGCCGACCCGAGAAATCATCGCTCATTAACTGAAAGTGAGCCCTTGGTGCCGGGAGAATATTATACTCTCACATTCGACCTTCAGCCGGATGATCAGATTATTCCCCCGGGGCAGCAGATCGGCCTGATGATCTTTTCGAGTGACCGCGAATTTACATTATGGCCACAGCCCGGTACAGAATTAACTATTGACCTGGACAATACAAGCCTGACTCTGCCTGTTGTAGGTGGAGAGGACGCTTATTTCCACAAAGAGTAATTTCTATAGTTCATGAACTATTTTGCCTACGGATCCAACATGTCGCTGCAACGGCTTCGTGAGAGGTTACCGGATGCTGAATACCTGGGGTCGCATACTCTGATTAACCACGATCTTCGGTTTCACAAGATTGGGCAAGATGGATCGGGTAAATGTGACGCGTTCTATACCCGGAATCCGGATGACTATATCTTGGGTGTGCTTTATGAGATCAGTGTCTCAGATAAGAGAACTCTTGACAACAAAGAGGGCCTGGGGTATGGATACAGTGATAAAAATGTCACACTTTTTGACGGCTCAGGCCGTAAGACAGAAGCGTTCACTTACTTTGCAACCGGGGTAGATCCCTCACTCAAGCCATTCAGCTGGTATAAACAACATGTATTGAAGGGGGCAAGAGAGGCCTCTTTTCCGGAGTCATATAAAGAGAAAATTGATGCCGTTAAAGAAATAAGAGATCCGGATAAGCAGAGGGCGGCCAGACAGCTCTCTGTGTACGGTTGAGATTTAACTTAAATCGAATTCAAGTCGATTAATTAATTCAAACCTGAGTGCGATTCAAAAATTTATAAAAAGACGCGAGGCTGTCCAAAAAGATACATTTGATTTTTGGATGCCTTAATAATTTAAGTTTACCTCGTGAACCTTTGATCCGCCAGCTGGCGGATTCGTGGCAATAAACTGCCGATTTTTGCCACGAGGACACGAGGTCACGAAGCAACACGAAGAATTCCTGCTACATCTATTTAAAATAAACTAAATAATTTAAGTTGAGCTGCAGACAAATGTACTTTTTGGACAGCCTCGACACTTT
>REDT01000159.1 GCA_007693295.1 Balneolaceae bacterium | reverse complement strand
GAATGGGGTTGAATACCAAGGCCACGGAATTAGGTCATAATTTCGATGTCGAATCGAGGCCCAAAGCCCTTGTATGTTCAACGCCATTCGGCGTTGTCAACCTTGCCCAATCGTTATCCACGGGTTTGCACCCGCGGCTTTTATTCATGTTGATCCGCTCTTCAGCGGATCGGATTGATGCCGGTTAAATGTTTTGATTTTACGGATCAAGCACTTGCCTATTTGAATCAAAAAAACATGGATTAGAATGAAAATCGATTAAAGATCACATTCATGATCTGCTGAGATCCCCAACCCCTGAACAGGGGTTGAAAATGAATAGCCCCGTGCGTAGCTCGGGGTAAAAAGCGACGCAGTGGCACAACCCCGAATGGGGTTGAATACCAAGGCCACGGAATCAGATCAAGATCTCGAAATCGAATCGAGGCCCAAAGCCCTTGTATGTTCAACGCCCTCCGGCGTTGCATGATTTGCCAATTACCTAACCACGGGTTGCACCCGCGGCTATTCACGTTGATCCGCTCTTCAGCGGATCGGGTTGTTGGGCGGGATGAGATCTGAGATACTATTCTATGAAAAAATCTGTAAGGAATCCCCAGGTTTTGGTTCATACTATAAAATCAACCAATTAAAAATGGAGGGATTCTATGGCAACATACACTCAGATTTTTTATCACATCGTTTATTCCACAAAATATCGGAATCCATATATGGACATATCAAACAGAGATCTTCTTTTTAAATTTATCTGGGGTGTATTGAATAAAAAAGAGTGTCACTTATATCGTATTAACGGAGTGAGAGATCATATTCATTTATTTACACATCTGCATCCAAGTATTGCATTATCAGATTTAGTAAAAGACATCAAATTGGCAAGCAGTGCTTTTATAAAAGAGCAAAACCTCTTTAAAGGTTTTAATGGCTGGCAAGATGGCTATTCAGCTTTCACCCATACGGTAAAGGAGAAGCATAGATTGATTGAGTACATCAAGAATCAGGAGATTCATCATAAAAAGGTTTCATATATATCAGAATTGAAAACCCTTCTTGATGAGCACGGCGTCAGATACAATGAAAAATTTCTTTCCTGAAAAAAGAAAGTCGAAATGGAAAACATTCATGATCTGCTGAGATCCCCAACCCCTGAAGAGGGGTTGAAAATGAATAGCCCCGTGCGCAGCTCGGGGTAAAAAGCGGCGCAGAGGCACAACCCCGAATGGGGTTGAATACCAAGGCCACGGAATTAGGTCATAATTTCGATGTCGAATCAAGGCTCAAAGCCTTTGTATGTTCAACGCCATCCGGCGTTGCAAACCTTGCCCAATCATTATCCACGGGTTTCACCCGCGGCTATTCATGTTGATCCGCTCTTCAGCGGATCATTCGTTAAATGAAATGAAAATTTATGCTTACTACCCAGTCTACAACATATAATAAAGAGAAAAACTCACCCCAATATTCTGTGGCCTGAAACTGAAATCAGCATCACCGGAATCAATGACCGAAAACATAATGCGTGCTTCCAGCCCTATTTTGGAATTATGGCCATGTTCGAGTCCGCCGCCTAAAACAACCCCTCCGTCATACTCTTTATACTGATTTCTTACATCTTCCGAAAAAGCTCCCTGGAATTCAATCCCGATCGGAGCACCGCTGTTTGAACCTGAGAACTGCGCATCCAGCAGATATCCGCCAAATACGCCGCCGGTTAAATGATAGGTTGTTTCTGAACGCTGCCGCCCGAATACGGTTCTCTCAGGAGGTACGGTTGTAAATTGAATCAACAAGGGGAGTTGCACATATAAAAGCTGCGTCTTGCTGTCGGTTTCAAAATCAAACCCTCTTAACGTAAACGAATCATCATACGATGCTCCGAGCATAGCAATGGATGGTTCGGCCTGGAATCGGAATCTTTGGGTTATCCCCTGCCTGACCATCAATCCTGCATTAAACCCTGTTGATATGCCGGGGCTGAAATCGAGGTTAATATCGCCCGAAACAAACCTGAAATTTTCGAGGTGGGTACTGGTATTTACGCCGGCTGTAACACCTAAGCCGAGCCGCTGTGCGTGGGTCGTGCTTGATAATACCGGTAAAAGAAGTAGAATGATTGCTGCAAGTGACAGCAAAAACCGTATACTTTTCATCTTACTTAACTGATTTTCTAAAATTGACATGGTAAAAACTCTCTTATGGCTTGTGTAATAATTTGCTACCAAATCTATAAAAAGAAATGCTTCTTTCCGAGTTATTAGAAAGGTGTAATAGTGCGACAGATTGATAGTATGAATTGGAATCATTCATAAAAATCAGGATCATTTAAATCATACTTAAAATTAAATAGTAAGCTTTTAAAGCTTTAAATTATCCGATGATAAATAGAGAAAGGAGTACGGGCATTGTTGTTCAGGCGAGGATGGGATCTTCAAGACTGCCGGGTAAGATGGCAAGGGAATTTTTTGATGGGAAGTCACTTCTTGAGATTGTGCTGGAACGTCTAATCTCAGTTTCGGAGAGTGTACCCGTAATTGTTGCAACAACCATGAAAAGTGCGGATGATTTTATCGAGCAGACTTCAAAGAGCATGGGTGTTTCGGTATTCAGGGGAAGTGAAGAGGATGTTATGTCCCGCTTTATCGGGGCGGCTGAAGAGAACGGCCTGGAAACCATCATAAGAATTTGCGCCGATAATCCATTCATTCAGCCCGAATATGTCCGGCAATTAATGAATTATAATGAGGATTTATCGTGCGATTATGTAGGTTTCCGATTGAACAAAAATCTACCTGCTATTAAAACCCATTTGGGCTTTTTTCCGGAGAGGGTTGAACTGAAGGCGTTAAAGTTGATTCATGATAGCGGCGTCGACTCTCATTTCAGGGAGCATGTAACCAACTATTTTTATAGCAACGAGAATGAACGGTTTACGGTAAACTGGATTGATTTAAACTATCCGGATGATGTAATAAAAAAAGTACGCCTGACCATTGACGTGGAGCAGGATTTTGAAATTTCAGATCAGATCTATCAATATTTCAGAGAAAATGAATTACAGGACAGTGATAGTGAGATCATCAAATATCTAAAAGGGCAGCCTTCGCTGCTAAAAAAAATGGAAGAGAACATCAGGGAAAATGAAAAATAGAAGTACAAACGAAATCTACGTTATTGGAGAAATCGGTCAGAACCATAACGGGTCTGTAGATCTGGCCAAGGTTCTGATCGATATGATTGCCAGAAAAATAGAAGAGGATGATTTTGGGCTGGTATTAAAGGGAATGAATGCGGTTAAACTAACCAAACGGGATCTGAACGAAGAGCTCTCTCCTTCAGAGATGAACCGGCCATACGATAGCCCCAACTCGTTTGGGAAAACATATGGCGAACACAGGGAAGTTTTGGAATTAAGTGACGAACAGCATTTTGAAATATACAAACACGCAAAAAGTTATAATCTGGATTTTGTGGAAACCCTTTGCGCAAAGGGGTGTCTGTCCATGCTTAAACTTTTTACTCCCGATCACCTGAAAGTTGCCAGCAGGGATTTGACAAATCTGCCGCTGCTGTCGGCACTGGCCGAAACGAAAATCCCGATTATCATTTCCACGGGAATGGCAGATAAGAATGATCTGGATGATGCGCTGGATGTCATCACCTCATATCATGATGATATCACCATTCTCCACTGCGTATCCGAGTATCCCACGCATCCGGCGCATGTGAATTACAATACCATCCCGTACCTGCTTGAAAACTACGGTAACTACACCATTGGATACTCAGATCATACTGTTGGTATATCCGCTCCGGTTATAGCGGCTGCCATGGGGGCTAAAGTGATTGAAAAACATATCACCCTCGACAGGCGAATGAAGGGTTCAGACCAGGCCGGCTCTTTAGGCCCCGATGGTGTAAACAGAATGATTCGGGATATCAGGCTACTGGAGATGGGCTTTGGGAAGAAGGAGCTGTTTATGGAAGAAGGGGTGACCGGTACAAAAGAGAAACTTGAACGTTCTGTAGCAGCAAAAAGAGAGCTGAAGGTTGGTGAGATTATTGGTGAAGAAGATCTATTTCTGATGTCGCCGGGAAATGGGTTTCGATGGAGGGAAAGAGATAAAGTTTTGGGTAAAAAAGTCATAAAGGATATCCCGACAGGGGAAATTATCACTGAAAAATCTCTCACAAACCTATGATGCCTAAACTTTTTATTACCGATATAGACGGGGTCTGGACGGATGGCGGAATGTATTATGATCAGACCGGCAATGAATTTAAGAAGTTCAATACCTCCGACAGCGCAGGGGTTCTCTTTTTAAACTACCTGAATATTCCATTGGCGATTATCACTTCAGAGAACACACAAATTGTAGAGCGAAGGGCAAAAAAGCTTAAGATTGAGCATCTTTACCAGGGCGTAAAAGATAAGGTTGGCAAAGCGGAAGAGATCTGCAGAGAAGTTGGTGTGGAGATGAGTGAAGTGGCTTTTATTGGGGATGACCTGAATGATATTCCGCTGCTAAAAAAAGCGGGCTTCCCCGGTGTTCCGGCCAATGCCCCTGAGTACGTAAAAAAGCACTCTAAATATGATTTGACAAAATCCGGCGGTGATGGTGCATTTCGGGAGTTTGTGGAGACTATACTGTCAGAAAACGATCAGATGGAACATGTGCTTGAAATGCATCTGAATAGGGTGGCGAAATCCAATAAATAGCGGAGTTTTTGCTTTGAATAAAATTGCAGAAGAGATAGAATATTACTTTGACCGGCTCTGGCCGATCTGCAGAAGTATTACCGGCGATGGGCTGAGAGAGTCGTTCAAAATACTAAAGGAGGTAATTCCCCTTAGGCTTCATGAAGTAGAGAGCGGGACCGAGGTATTCGACTGGTCCGTACCCGACGAGTGGAACATAAGCGATGCTTATATCATAACTCCGGCCGGTGAGAAGATTGCCGATTTTAGAAAGAATAATCTGCATGTAGTGAACTACTCAACACCTGTTGACCGTGAAATCTCTTTCGATGAGCTTGAATCTCATCTGCACTACAAGAAGGAGCTGCCTGATGCCGTGCCATACATCACCACCTATTACAAAAAACGGTGGGGATTCTGTATTGATTACAACACATTTAAGGATCTGCCAAGAGAAGGGACTTACAGGGTCAAAATAGACTCCTCCCTGGAGAGCGGAAGCCTGACCTACGGAGATCTGGTATTGCCGGGCAAAACAAAGGATGAAATTTTGTTCAGCAGCTATCTTTGCCATCCCAGTATGGCCAATAATGAGCTCTCGGGGCCACTTGCTTTGGCTTTTCTCTATCGTGAACTGGAAAAAATGGAAAACCGGAAGTACAGCTACCGGTTTGTAATCGCGCCGGAAACAATCGGGGCGGTCTGCAATCTGTATCAGAACAGGGATGCGCTTATCAAAAATGTGAAGGCCGGATATATATTTACCTGCTGCGGCGATGGCGGTCCGGTAACTTATAAATTAACCAGGGAGGAGAATTCCCTCACCAATAAAATCACAAAACACATCCTTTCTCAACAGAGAGAAGGGTTCAGAACTATACCTTTCGACCCAATCGGAAGTGATGAGCGCCAGTACTCGTCACCGGGATTTAATTTGCCGGTAGGGGTTCTTATGCGCACGCCTTTTTCTCAGTTTCCTGAATACCACACATCGCTTGATAACAAAGAGTTAATGGACTTCAGGAAAATGGCGGAACTTGTTCATCTATGCGTAAAATTTGTAAAGGCGTTTGAGCTGAATGATACGTACGAGAACCAAATAAAATTTGGCGAGCCTTTTTTGGGTAAGAGAAATCTTTATGAGGATCTCTCCACCAATCTGACCCATTCAGACACCATCAAAATGAGAATGAGGTTACTCAATTTCCTGGATGGAACCCGCGACCTGCTCTCCGTTTGTGAACGGTATGGTTACTCCATTCTTGAAACCGAAAGCGAGATTAATCAACTTTTGAAGCATGGGTTGATTTCAGATCCAAGGCGTTAGACATAGTTCCGGACTAACTCTTCAGGGTTGAACGTGGAGGACCTGACAGCATGCGAAGCTTCTGCCCCAAAGGGATCCCTCACGGGGTCAGCGTCCGGCTCACACTTATAAGCTGCGTATAGATTCCGCATGGGGTCAGCGTCCGGTTTTATTTAAAAGCTAAATGTTACATGTTAACAAAAAACGTCAACCGTATTTAGGCATCTACAATCTACAAACCTTCAACCTTCAACTTTGAGCCCACTCCGATTACTCAACTTTCAATTTTAAGCCTTGTATTTGCAGTAG
>REDT01000324.1 GCA_007693295.1 Balneolaceae bacterium | reverse complement strand
AGCGATTCCCGCGACAGCGAAAAGCACTGGCAAGTGCAAGGTGAAAACCTTCAAGCGTCCGCCAGCTGGCGGATTTCCGGGTTCCTTGAAGCGTTTGGTTGTTTGCTCTTCTGTATTAAAAAAATCTAAGCGTTGGTGTTGCGAAGCAGTGCTTCGCGGTTCACTGTGCAATCAGAAGTATTCTCCTGAATGCAGGAGGGCTCATGGTGATCATGGCAAAATAACTCCTTCTATTTTATAGACAGACCAAAAAAAAGGCCCCTTTTTTTAAAGGGGCCTTTCAGATAGTGTTTGGTTACAAATAATACTATTTCACGAAGAGCATCTCGCGATAGATCGGCAGCGGCCAGTAATCGTCCGCTGTAAATCTTTCGAGTAAATCCACGGAATCGCGAATTTCAGTCATCGCAGGTATAACCTTCTCTTTATACTCTTTGCACTGTTCGAGAACATCTCCGCCTTTGAGCGAACCCTGAACTTTGGTAAGATTATCAAGAGCATTGCCCAGGTCATTCAGGGCATCGTTAACCGTATTCAACATATTTACAGATCCGCTGTTTTTCAGGCCAAGATCTTTGGTCTCTTTTACTGCCGATGCAAGTTCGGTAATGTATCGAACTGCAGCAGGGTATACCATTGTTCTGGCTATCGCCTCAGTAGTGTCAACTTCGATGTTCAGGTTAGTCACATACTGTTCAGCCCAAATCTCAAGCCGGGAGTGAACCTCACGGCTATTCAACACCTTATACTTTTCAAACAGATCTATGTTCTTTTTACTCGTCAGCAATGGAAGCGCATCAGCGGTGGTTTTGAGGTTCAGCAACCCTCTCTTCTTCGCCTCTACCTGCCAGTCGTCAGAGTAGCCGTCACCATTAAAGACAATCTTATGTGTCTCTTTCAGTGTATCAACGAGCACCTCTTTCAGCGATACTTCCAGATCTTTTGTCTTCATCTTCGTCTCAAGATTTGTGCAAAGATCATCAATCGCTTCGGCAACAGCAGTGTTTAACACTACAATTGGGAAGGAGACAGACTGGCTGGATCCAACAGCCCTGAACTCAAACTTATTGCCGGTAAATGCAAACGGTGAGGTTCGGTTACGGTCGCCCGCGTGCTTGGGCAGTGTTGGCAATACCGGTGTACCCAGTCCAAGCAGTCCGCTTTTAATTGAATTCTTCAGGCCGCCGTTAAGGAGCTGCATGATAATATCTTCGAGCTGCTCGCCGATATAGGCAGAAATAATGGCCGGTGGCGCCTCATTGGCTCCAAGGCGGTGATCATTCCCGGCATGGGCGATGGCAATTCGAAGCAGATCCTGATGCTTGTATGCTGCTCTCAATACTGCTGAGAAGAAAAACAGAAACTGCATGTTTTCGTGCGGGCTTTCGCCGGGCTCGAGCAGGTTCATTCCCTCTTTTGTGCTTAGAGAGTAGTTCAAATGCTTGCCGCTGCCATTCAAACCATCAAAAGGCTTCTCATGAAGCAGGCACTCAAACCCATATTTCTTGGCAATTTTCTTGAGAACAATCATCATCAGCTGCTGATGATCGGCTGCGATATTGCAGTTTTCAAACATTGGCGCAATTTCAAATTGGCCCGGCGCCACCTCATTGTGACGCGTTTTTACCGGAATTCCCAATCTGTAGAGTTCCTGCTCGGCCTCAAGCATGTATGAGAGCACCCGGTCAGGGATGGATCCGAAATAGTGATCGTCGAGCTCCTGGCCTCGTGGCGGTTTTGAGCCCACAAGTGTTCGGCCTGAGGTCATCAGGTCAGGTCTTCGGTAGAAAAACTCCTGATCAATCAGAAAATACTCCTGCTCACAACCCACTGTTGACGAAACACGCTTACTGTCGATACCGAACAGTGCAAGGGCTCTTTTGGCCTGCTTATCGAGTGATTCTACAGAGCGAAGAAGCGGTGTTTTGTGATCAAGGGCCTCACCGGTCCATGAAGCAAAAGCAGTTGGAATACAGAGATATTTTCCATTTTGATTTTCAATCAGAAATACCGGAGAAGTTGGATCCCAGGCAGTATATCCACGGGCTTCAAATGTAGGCCGGAGACCTCCACTTGGAAAACTTGATGCATCAGGCTCGCCCTGAATCAGATCTTTTCCTGAAAATTCAGCAACGGCTCCTCCCCCCTGGTTTGGAGTGATAAAACTGTCGTGCTTTTCGGCAGTTGCGCCTGTGAGAGGCTGAAACCAGTGAGTATAGTGGCTGGCACCCAGCTCGGTGGCCCACTCTTTCATTGCGAGGGCAACCGCATCGGCAACCGTCGGGTCCAGAATTTGGCCATCTTCAATGGTATTCTTCAATTCACTCCATACTAATTTTGGAAGCCGCTCCTTCAGGCCATCCAATGTAAGAGTATACTCACCAAATACTTCAGTGATGTGCTTTTGTTTAAATTCTCCGTTAATGGCAGGTGACCAGCTTCTTGCAGCCGCCAAAGTATCGTATCTTCGGGTAGTTTGTGACATGTATCAGGTATACTTTTTAGTTTCCGGTTAGACACAACCAAGATATCAGAGTTATTTAACTATCAAAAGAATTAAGATGAAAAATTATTAACAGTTAATAAATGTTAACATTTCTTTCCTTTGAATTAATTTTTTAACGTGAAAGCGCTTTTATAATAATAAATGCTGAATAATTTCTTACCCATGATCATATTTACTGAACTTTTTTAGGAGAGCACGGATTCTGTATCTTCCACTGCAGCAATTACCCACATTCAAACCTTAATTATTTCTTGTTGAAATCAGCAAATTTCACGCCCTGGCTGAGCGCGGCCAGGCCACAGACATTGGCGGCAGCTTTCGTACCTATACTTATAGGCGCCTCTTTAGCTTACAGTGAAAACACCCTGCGCTGGGACACAACCCTGGTTGCCCTTTTCTGCGCTTTTGCCATTCAAATTGGCACGAACTTCGCCAATGACTATTTTGATTTTGTAAAAGGAGCGGATACACCCGACAGAATTGGTTTTGAAAGAGCCACATCGGCCGGAACTGTTTCGCCAAAGGCCATGCTAAACGCTGCAATCCTGATGATGACTGTCGCATTTCTTGCGGGGCTCTACCTGGTTTGGATTGGCGGCTGGGTTATCCTGATCATCGGTTTGCTATCCCTTCTGTTTGGTATACTCTATACCGGCGGACCGTTCCCGCTTGGCTACAATGGCCTGGGCGATCTGTTTGTCTTCATCTTTTTTGGGATTATTGCCGTAATGGGCACCTACTATGTGAACGCACTTGAGTGGAGCAGCATCTCTTTTTGGATTTCACTTCCGGTTGGCGCCTTATGTGTGAACATCCTGGTTGTGAATAACCTTCGTGATGTGGTACAAGATAAACTGAGCGGCAAACGAACACTTGGAGTTCTATTCGGCGAGACGGCCTTAAAAATAGAGTATCTCTCCATGCTTGCCATTGCATTTATCATTCCTGTTTTTCTCTATCACTTCCATAATTTCTCACTATGGATTATGCTCTCATACCTTTGCCTGCCTATTGCCCGAAAGTTAAACAGCCAGGTTTGGTATCACGAGGATAAACGGACGTTGAACCAAACGCTTGAGCGAACTGCTCAATTCATGGTTCTCTACGGGATTCTTTTCTCAATCGGCACCTTACTGTAAATCCATGCTATCACTTTATACATACCGGCTTCCATTCAGGCAACCGCTTATTACCGGCGCCGGCACCATCACAGAGAGAGCCGGATACCTGGTTCAGTTTTCTCACAATGGTTACGAAAGTGTTACCGAAGCCTCTCCCCTCCCCGGATTTTCAACCGAAACTTATGAGGAGATTGGCACACAGTTAAAAGGATCGAAAGATGAGATCAACTCCTTTTTTTGTTCCGATTTCTCAGCACACCAGCTTAAATCATTTCTCAACGCGCTTCCTCAAAGTACTTCGCTTCAATTTGCCATCAGCTATATGGGCATTGAAATCCTGTTCCAAAGAGACCCCGGTCAGCTCACCAAAATTTTTGACCGGGAACCGTCATCTGCAATAGAAGTAAATGCGCTGATAGGATCACTTTCTGAAAATGAGCTGATTGAGAGTATTGAGCGAAGTTACAGAGCCGGAATACGCACGATTAAAATCAAAGCGCCCTATCCAATCGATGATCTTGCAGCGGCCCTGCACAAGGCCAGCCGAATCTATCCAAAACTTTCATACCGGCTTGATGCAAACCGTTCCTGGCCGGCCGGTGAGCTTGATGCTTCTCTTTTAAAATTATCGAACCTTCCCATAGAGTACATTGAAGAGCCTTTCAGTGGTGTTGATTTCAATGATCTTCCTGATTCTCTTAAAAATAGTTCCATACCCATTGCATTTGATGAATCAATTTCATCAATTCCTGTGCTTGAAAACGCTCTGAAAAAGCTGCCGGAAGCTGTAATGATTATCAAGCCAACACTATTGGGTAATATTTTTCAATTAGATGAAACAATAGTACGTTACAGAGGTCTTCTAAATGATGTGGTTGTTACAACAACACTTGAATCGGCTGTTGGCAGATCGATGGTTTCAACCGTGGCATCACTTTTAGGTGACCCAAAGAGGGCTCATGGATTACAAACGGGTTACTTATTTAGAAAAGACCTTGGCAAGGGGCCTGCCGCAGAGAACGGTATGATTCGAACCAAAGCGGAATTCTTTAAAAAACAAAAGATTGATGATTTAGATCCGTCCTTAATTCAAAAAATTCTTTGATTATGATACTGGACAAACATGAGGTTCCGGAATTTCATCTTCCTCCGGAAGATTTCTATTTTTTGGCGTCTGAAAGTCACATCTACGACTATGCCAACCTCTACTCTTTTACAAATCGTCTGCATGACGAACTAAAGGATTACACCTTTTCGGTTAACAAACCCCTGCTGATCATTTCCGACAGTTCAGATGAGCTGGCATTTTTGATTGCAGGTGCATTTCTGCTCAAGATTCCATTTTTTATTCTCCATCCCGATTCATCCGACCTGGATATCCGCCAGGCGCTTGAATCAGTAGACCCGCCAATTTATTACTCCGATCAACCGAAGCGGTTTAACCGAATGATTGGCAAACCTCATCTCGCCATTACTAAAGATTGGCTCAGCGATGAATCACCGGCAAACCCAACTCTTTTTTCTCTGGATGAACCGGAATCAGTGGCCGGGCTGTTTCTAACTTCAGGATCAACAAGTACGCCTAAGATTGTTCCGATTAAGCGGCGGCAAATTTTTTACGCAGCACACTCATCTGCCGAAAACTTTAAACCGCAAAAAAATCACTACTGGTTGTTGTGTCTGCCGCTCAATCATATAGGCGGGATATCCGTTATCCTGCGATCTATTCTATACCATTCAGCCATTTTTCGCATGAACCGGTTTGAACTGGATGATGTGCGAACTTTTTTATCTGAAAACAGACTATTTGAAGTCGCCTCGCTGGTACCTACCATGCTTAGCAGAATTCTGGAGGATCCTGTTTTTCAAATTCATTCCGGATTTAAAGCGATACTGCTTGGAGGCGGCCCGATATCGCCCGTATTAATTAACAACGCGGTAATGCGCGGAGTCCCAATCGTATCGAGCTATGGAATGACGGAAACCTGTGCTCAAATTGCGGCAAATGCCATGCTGAACCCGAGCGGAACCTACCCTCCAAAAGCAAGTGTTGGAACCATTTTCCCTCCAAATCAAATTCAGATACGGGATGATAACGGCAAGCCTTTGCCCCCTATTGAAAAGGGCCGGATATGGCTGAAAGGGCCCCAGGTGTTCGACGGTTATCTCAATAAAAAACTTAACGAAGATCTTTTTGACAGCGATGGTTGGTTTAATACGGGCGATTATGGCCATCTGAACCGCAACCGTCATCTTTTTATAGAAAATCGCCGGTCAGACCTGATCGTTACAGGCGGTGAAAATGTAAACCCACTACATGTGGAATCGGTACTGAACAGGTATGATGAAATAAGTGAGAGTGCCGTAATTGGCATACCCGATCCCAATTGGGGACAAAGAGTTGTAGCTTACATTGTGCTTAATAATCAGTTCTTCAATACCAAAAAACTTAGAACAGAGCTGAAACAACAACTACGCGGTTTTCAAATTCCAAAAGAGTTTATTGAAGTAGAAGAGCTGCCAAAAACACCGCTTGGAAAGATTAAGCGTAGCGAGTTGATTCGGATCTATGAGCAAACCGGCCAGTAAATTCTTCATGAGAATAATTAACGTGAGTTCGAGATAATAATTTGTTAGAAAGTGTCGAGGCTGTCCAAAAAGTACATTTGTCTGCAGCTCAACTTAAATTATT
>REDT01000232.1 GCA_007693295.1 Balneolaceae bacterium | reverse complement strand
TCTCAATCGACACGGTAAGTGCATCCTCCGGCTCTTCCAAAGCTTCGAACTGGGACCGAAGCAGCTCAGCCGGCATGTAGTGACCTTCGCGCTGCTGCATGCGGTTGAGAATGACCTCCTCCGATCCTTTCAGGTATACAAACTGTACCTGATCACTTGTACCGGGGTTCAAGATATCCCGATAGCTCTTTTTAAGAGCAGAACAGGCCAGTACGGCTCCATCTCCTTGATTCCACTTCTCGATCTCCCATGCAAGTGTAGCCAGCCAGGGGTGACGGTCAGCGTCAGTGAGCGGCTCGCCCGATTTCATCTTCTCAACATTTTTAATCGGATGGAAGTCGTCCGCATCGTAAAAAGGGAGGTCGAGTTTATCCGCTAACCGCTTTCCGACGGTAGTCTTTCCGCAGCCGGATACACCCATAAGGATGATGATCATTTCAGTTTTTGTTAGTGATTGTTAGTGATTGTTATGCAGTTAATATTGAACGATAGGGGGAGATTTCCAAAAATGGAAATGCACAGTAATTCTGTGTTTCAGGACTTATTAAGGGTCTTTTAGTTCAGAAGACGAACGCTTCCCGCATATTAATCCCTTAGGGAAAGGTTCTCCGGCCTTCGTGAACCTGACATTTCGTAAACCAGAAAAGCGTTTAAGGTGATTGCTAAGCATTTCATAATGAACTATTATTCACATAAATGTCATGAAAATATTCAGCAATCATACATTGTGGTGGATACTTCTGATTGTTGGTACACTCATTGTTTCCATAATAACTTCGCAAAAATTAACTCTGATCGGCCTGTTTATGAGTGTGGCAGGGCATCTCGTTTTTTCAGTAGTTGCTGCAACCATTCCCCTGTTTTTTTATTGGCTCATAGGCAAACCTTTAAATTCTGAACAAATGATGTCAACAATCACTGTAGGTTGGCTTGTACTTGCCGTTGCTAATTTAATGGTTATGCCATAGGAGGTTTAGAAGAAAAATTGGTGTGAATTAATTAACATGAAAACATGAACGTAATTAACTTTCTGAATATGTAGCCTCTTATCAGGCCTCCTGATCATTGCATCATGGAATGCATAGTTAACTGTTGTTTTAAAGACTCCTTTTATGAGTTTGTCGAATATTTCAATTCTATACGAAGTTCCATCCTTAAAAACTTACCGCCGGCTTCGGTCATTGGCCGGCCTCAGCCCCAAATCGGAAGAAGCAGCCCGTGCCGGATTAAAAGGAACGATATTTGCCGTTCAAATCGCTCACAAAAATGATGTAGTGGGTATGGGAAGGCTTATTGGAGACGGAGGATGCCATTTTCAGGTGGTGGACATTGCGGTTCTGCCTCAATTTCAGGGGATAGGTCTGGGTAAGAAAATTGTGAATGAAATCGTTTTTTACATCAGGCATAATCTGCCGGACACGGCCTATGTAAGCCTTATAGCCGATGGGCCTGCAAGAAAACTTTATGAAGAATTCGGATTCAGGCCTACAGCTCCTGTGTCTGTTGGAATGTACCTGAGAGTTGAGAAGTTATGAAACCTATTTTTTTAAACCTCTACATGTAATTTTACCCGTACCGTAAAGTCACTATCTTGTCGTCATGAAATCATTAAAAGCACTACTGAAAATGGTGGCGGTAGTGGTACACACGCTTGCATGCTACCTGGTCTATTTCACTGTTTTTCTTTTTTTAAAACTCTTCCGGTTTCCAATTGAGCCCTGGAAAAATCATCTTCTAAAGTTTTGGTCAGCCGGAGTTGCATTTATCTTTAATATGAAGATACGTGTTGAAGGCACACCTCCAAAAGCGCCCTTTTTCCTGGTAAGCAATCACGTAAGCTATATGGATATTGTGGTCTTTTATAATCTTCTGGATGCAACCTTTGTGGCCAAAAAAGAGGTTAAATCATGGCCCTTTTTGGGATTTATGGCAATTACCTTGAATGTAATTTTTATAGACAGAAGCCGGAAAAGAGATGTTACCAGAGTTAATGAGCTGCAGACTCAGCGCTTGGGGCCCAATCAGGGAATTGTACTTTTCCCGGAAGGCAAAACCTCTGATGGTTCAAGAATTCTGCCTCTGCGATCGCCACTGCTTGAATCTCCGGCAAAAAGTGGCGTACCTATTCACTACGCCACGGTTTATTATGAGACCGATAAAAATGATGTGCCCGCCGGAGAATCTGTTTGCTGGCATTCAGATACACCACTCCATATACATATGTACAGACTGGCCCAAAACCGCCGTATTTTCTGCACCGTACGATTTGGGGATGAGTCTGTAATTAACGAGGATCGAAAAGAGCTTGCAGGACGGCTTCAGGAGGGAATGGAGAAACAGTTTGTACCCATGAATGAATCTAACGAAAACTAGTGCTTTGTCACATATGAATACCGGTCGAAACCTGTCAGCCGCAGGTGCAGCTTTAGCGGTACACCCACTGGATCTGCCCCGTAGTGATCCCTATGGGAACGGGTGGTTCAAATGGATCATGTTCCTTTTTCACAATGTTTTACCAGAAATAATTCGGCCCAACCACCCCCGACCCCTCCTTGCGAAGGAGGGGAGAATCTTTAGCTCTACTTATTATTGACAATTTATACTTAGCTTGACATAAACTAATTATTGGCATACCGGGTGAAACCTGACCAGATCAGGTAACCACCTGAAACCAGATAGAAGAACATGTAGGGAAGTTTACCGGTTTCAAAACCGATAATTGTAAAAGGACCCGTTGAATAGCCGGTTAGTACCAAAAAAAAATCAAGCAGTAATATAGATCCAATAATAAGGCTTAGATATTTGAAAAAGATGTTTTTCTTTTTCGGATCAAAGTGGGGGTTTAGCTCTTTGGTCATAACATTATTATTGGTTATTAACTATTTGAACCAGTTTTCTATACTCGCGTTCTGAACCGCCCGATCCTCTCTGAACGCTTTTAACTTTTCCATCCCTACCCAAAAAGATTTTATATGGAATGCCCCGAAAACCTAAAACCGAGGCAAGTTCACTGCCATCCACATAAATGAAGCCGTAATCGTTTTCATCCTTGAAATTTACAGCGTCTTCGCGGTCATTTTGCCAGCCTGCTGTTGCCGCAATAATAACCAGGTCGTCCGGGTATTCATCCAGCGCTTGCTGGAACCCGGGAAATGCACTCAGGCACGGCCCGCACCATGTCTCCCAAAAATCTATAACCACAATAGACCCTTCAAAGTCGTTTACGGACACCGTATTGCCGTCCCAATCCTTGAATTCATAATTCTGAACCAATTGCGCATGCTTATTGGATAGCTCAGTCCCCGATCCTATACAGGAAGTTAGCATCCAAAGAGGTATTAAGACCAAGAAGATGGGGTGTAATATTGATTTCATTATATTATATAATAACAACTTATCGTTTTTATCAGAATATAAATTCTTTCATTCAAATAAAACAGAATTTACCACTCTACACGATTTACCAGCGATGGCAGAGAACCACATTGAGCAACATATTTTTTTACGAAGAATGTTTTTTGGAACGCTGACAAACATACTTTTTACATACATCAGAAATTGGTAGTTTAGAGCATGAAAAAGTTCATCCTCTCCAAAGATGACAGTACACCCGCTGATTATACCATTCCGTATAAAGACCTTCTTAACGAGGCGCAGTTACGTGCTGTAATGCATGACAATGGCCCCGCACTGCTGATTGCCGGGGCAGGTACCGGAAAGACCCGTACGCTTATGTACAGGGTAGCTCGTTTGGTAGAAAGCGGTGTTGACCCATCGCGTATCCTGCTGCTTACATTTACGAGACGATCGGCACATGAGATGCTGCAAAGGGCCAGCCAGATTTTGGATGAACGCTGCAGAAGGGTAGAGGGAGGCACGTTTCATCACTACTGCAGCAAGCTGCTTCACCGTTACGCTTCCATGTTTGGGTTTCCTGAAAATTTTACCATCATCGACGCCTCTGACGCAATGGACACGATCAGCCTGGTTCGCAGCAGGATGGACATTCCCAAGAATAAATCGCGCTTTCCAAAAAAATCAACCCTCTATTCAATTATCAGCAGTTCAATAAACAAACAGAGAAGCATCCATGAAACTGTGGAAGAGGAGTATCCACAGTTTATCCAGCATGTAGAAATTATTGAGAAACTGTATGATAACTATAAGAGCTACAAAGAAATAAATTTTGTAATGGACTTTGATGATCTTCTGGTTAGAGCCCGCGATTTACTCAAGGATCACGAAGAGTTGCGTAAAGAGATTGCCTCAAACCTTCAGCATGTAATGGTGGATGAGTACCAAGATACCAACGCTTTGCAAGCAGAACTCACCCAGCTTTTGAGCAGTGTACATAAAAACGTTATGGCTGTGGGTGACGATGCACAAAGTATTTACTCATTCCGGGGGGCCGATCATAAAAACATGTTGCGATTTCCCGAGCTATTTGAAGGCACTCAGCTGATCAAACTGGAAGAGAACTATCGCAGCACACAGCGAATTCTGGATGTGGCAAACCGGGTGCTTGATCAAGCGGAGGAGAAATTTGAAAAGAAACTTTATACGCACAATGAACAAGGTGATTTACCCGGACTTGTCAAGGCCGCCAACATGAATGACCAAAGCCGGTTTGTATCCCAGATGATCCTGAATATGAGGGAACAGGGATATGAACTGAATGAAACAGCGGTTCTGTTTAGAAACGGCCGTGATTCTTTCGACCTCGAGCTTATGCTCAACAAGAAGAATATTCCCTTTATCAAATACGGGGGGCAGAAGTTTACCGAGGCTGCTCATGTAAAAGACGTGCTGGCTCACCTCCGGATTTTGGTTAATCCAAAAGATACCATTTCATGGAATCGTGCATTGATGCTGATAGAAGGTATAGGCCCCAAAACCGCTGAAGAGCTGTTCTCATGGGCACATTCGGGAGGAGATCCGTTCCGGCCCGGTAGCGCCCCCAATATCAGTGAACGGTATATGGCTCAACTGAAAGCTTTGGGTGATCTCTTTACAAAACTCAAGAAATTATCCGGTTCGATAACCGAACAGCTGCAGGCTGTTGTCGACTATTATGCGGTATTTTGTAAAAAGCGGTTTGATGATTACCCCAAGAGGATGAAAGATCTGGAAACATTTGTTGATATTTCCGGAACCTATCGATCACTTGAGACCATGATTGAAGAGATTGCGCTCGACCCCATTGAAGCAACAGCGGTAGAAACAGAAGCGGCTCAAAAGGATGAATCACCTCTGATACTGAGCACTATACATTCTGCCAAGGGGCTGGAGTGGAGAACCGTATTTCTGATCCAGTGCCTCGATGGCATCATACCGTCGGGCTATGCGATCGACGATCCCGAACAGATAGACGAAGAGGTAAGACTTCTCTATGTAGCCGTTACCCGCGCTAAAGAGCAACTTTTTCTCACGTACCCTGCGCTATTCCAGAGCCGTTATGGTGATTTTTTTTCCAATCCTTCAAGGTTTATTGAAGATATCGACAAAGAACTGCTCGAACCCTGGCTGCTGGTGGAAGAAAATCAGCAACAAATAAGTGGAAATGAACAAAATCGGGATGTGATCGAAGGGAAATTATCTTCGTGATTTTTTTGAATCAGTCTGGTTTGGGGAGAACCCGTGCTGTGTTTAAAACAGGATTTACTCTGGTGTTACGTCAATACTCAATTGTCGGATAAAGACCTGCCCCACCGGGATTCCTACGGAAACAGATCCGGTAGGTGCTCATAGGTTGCTTCCGACAATTCATGCTTGACTTACTCTAGTGTCATGTCACGATATAGTATTGGGTGGTTAGAATAGGCTATGAATCAAATTTTTAATCTATGGCCTTGGGAATAGTGCAGTGAACCACCCCCGACCCCTTCTTGGGAAGGAGGGGAGAAATTATAGCTCTACATATCACTGACAATTTACACTTGACATGACACTAGAATTAAACTTATCGACAGTTAGTAAAACGCAACCATGTACTAAAACTAAAGTTTTCTTAGCTCTCTTTTCTGTTTGATCATATCGGCAATTAACCATAAAACCGGATAGATGGGTACGAAAATAGCCAATGATATGAATATGGTTTGACGAACAGGCGGGCGGTTTTTTGAGCATATACCTGCAACACCGGCAATCCAGAATACAAAGAATAGGAATGAAAAAAAGGCGACAATTAATGAACCTGTAAAACCAAAATAATTATAAAGCGTTTCAAGCATTAGCTTACCTTAAAAATCGTTAACTTTACTGATTGAAGAAAATAGTAATGCTGAAGGTTAATAAAGATTTCATGTAATGAAATTTTCATCGAATCTCTGCTAACAGCTTTACACAAATTATAAAAAAAGATCATGATTCCAACAGTATCTATCGTTGGCCGGCCTAATGTAGGCAAATCTACACTATTTAACCGACTTATTGGCAGGCGAAAAGCCATTGTTCATGATGAGTATGGTGTAACCCGTGATCGACATTACGGTGAAAGTTATTGGAATGGTAAAAATTTCACCGTAATTGATACAGGTGGTTATCTCCCCGATGATCTTAATGTGATTACAGCCGGAGTTCGCGAACAGGTTCATCTGGCCATTGAAGAGTCGGACGTTATTCTATTTGTAGTAGACACCGAGAGTGGTATAAATACTTTAGACAAATCGGTAGCAGAAGTGCTTCGCAAGCAGAGTAAACCTGTTCTATTGGTTGTTAATAAAGCCGATAACGAAAATAAGGCCATGAATGCCGTCGAGTTTTATGAGCTCGGTTTTGACGAACTTTATCCGGTATCAGCCATAAGCGGAACCGGAACGGGCGATCTGCTCGACAAAGTTGTTGAGCTGCTGCCCGATGAGCCTACTGAAGAGGAGGGAGACCAGTTTCCTAAAATAGCTTTTGTGGGCAGGCCAAATGTGGGTAAAAGCAGCCTTATGAATGCACTTTTAAAGAATGAGCGCTGTATTGTAACCGATATACCGGGCACAACCCGGGATGCTATAAATAGCCAGCTCGACTATAACGGGCAGACATATATTCTGGTCGACACGGCCGGATTGCGCAAAAAGGCCAAGGTGAAAGAGAATATTGAGTTTTACAGTACCGTGCGCACCGACCGCTCCATAAAAGAAGCGGATGTGGTAGTATTGATTCTGGATGCCATGCAGGGATTTGATGAACAGGATAAACGTATACTCAGGGAAGCTGAAAAGTTTAATAAAGGTATCGTAATTGCCCTTAATAAATGGGACCTGGTACCTGAAAAAGACACGAACCTGCTAAAAGAGTTTCAGGAGTATATTCACAATAAAGTACTCACTCTCGACTATATACCCATCATATCGATATCGGCACTTACCGGCCAGCGAATTGAAAAAGTGATTCAAACGGCTCAAAGTGTTATTGACCAGCGAAGGAAAAAAATCTCTACACCTGAGCTAAATAATTTTATCGAGAAAATGTTAAAAGCGCGGGCTTTACCGGTAAAAAGAGGCAGGCAGCTAAAAATTCAGTACGCTGTACAGGTGAAAAGTAATCCACCGGTGTTCAAATTTTTCATGAATAACCCTCAGGAACTGCCGCCCAATTACAGACGTTTTATAGAAAATAAGCTCCGCGAAGAATTCAGTTTCGAAGGCGTGCCCATTACAATGGTATTTCGCCAAAAATAAGAGCTATAAAAGTGTAATATCTTTTGAAACCGAATGAACAAAGGGTTATTTTCCTCACGTAAAATCAGTCATAGAATAACAACTGCTCACAGGCATGCAAAAAAATCTTGATAAACCGGTTGCAAACGCTCTAAACGAAGCATTCCAGAGAGAACGAAAACTCTCTTTCATGGAAAAAATCTACCTTCCTGGAATAATTAAAGGGCTTTGGCATACACTTAAACAGATATTCAGGCCAAGATTTACCATGAACTATCCTGAAGAGAAGTGGACTCCGCCGGCAATATTTCGCGGCAGACCGGTACTGGTTGAAGATAATGGAAAGGAGAGATGCGTAGCTTGCGGACTGTGTGCACGGGCTTGTCCGCCTCTTGCAATCAGTATGCAGGCCAACGAAGACTCTGATGATCCCAAGGAGCGATACCCCAATTTTTTTGAAATCAATATGCTACGCTGCATATACTGCGGTTATTGTGAAGAGGTTTGTCCGGAAGAAGCCATCGTGATGAGCAAAGATTATGATATCGTTTTTGAATCACGGGAAGATGCTATATATGATAAAGACCGGCTTTTGGTGCCCAAAGAAGATTTGAAAGAGAGACTCGATTTTCTAAAAGAGTATAAAAACAATCAATTTGGACAATTTTGGGATTTTCAGGAAGAGAATAATATTCACTCTGTTAGAGACAGAGACACCGACTGGAATGTAGGTTTATCCCTTGTAGATATGCTTGAACAACAAAAAAAGAATGATGCAACCAAAGCATCATCCAACTGGTCTGTTTAATTCTAAATCGATATGATGACGGATCAAGAGGTAACTCAGGAACAGTTCGGTCGTCTTATTGATGATATTGCATACTTACAGGATGAAGCAGAAGCCCTGAAATATGTTATTGAGCAGGTTCCATACACGGAACAACCGCCCGATGGTTTATCTATCTACTCACTTCTTAAACTACTGGATCACGCGCAGATAAATTTCTTCAGACCTATAGTTGAAAAAGTTTTTTCTGAAAGCAGAGTTGTTAACATTTCTGACTTCGAACATTTTGAAAAAAGTTTTGAAGAACCTCCTGCAGAAGATGCAGATGTTGAAAAAGCACTGAATAAAATTATTAAGCACAGAGCCGCACTCTTAAATGTTTTTACCAAAATCCCATTAATAGATTGGGAGAGAGGCGTAAAAAACTATGAAGGAGATCTTATTACCCTCTACGAATTTTCTGTTGAAATGGTAAAAGCAGAAAGAGCTATTTTAAAGGCAATCGCAGATCTTGTGATGGTATACCAAAATGACAGGATGACCAGAAGAGAAGTAGATGCGCGTTCCAGAAAACGAAAACCTGAATAGATACTATACGTGTGGAGCCAAATACTTCTTATCATCTCATCCCTGTTATCTGTTTATTTTATATTGAGCAGAGTACCTGAAAGCAGAAAGGATATCAAGTTATTAGGTACCATTACATGCTTTTCAGTTTTTTCGCATGAACTTCTTCATATCCTGGAAGTTAATTACTATCAAATAGTTACCGATTATCTTTCTATTGGAATCTATTCACTTTTGCTGATAATTATCTTGATCACTGTCAGGCTTCACAAGCCGGAATATGCTCGATATCCCTATCTATTTGTATTTACTCCCATCCTGATTTTGTTATTCTTTCCATTTATCCAGGGAACTGATGTACTCACCTCACTGATACTTAAATTGATTCAGGCAGGATGTATAATTTCACTGCTTCTGATAATTATTGCACACTTTGAGCTACTTAAGAGGGGATGGCAAACCGGTCTGAGTATATTTTTACTTGCAACGTCCTATCTCATTTTTTGGTTTCTATCAGAACAATATGACCAGAAATTGTGGATGTGGCAGCCACAATTGGCAGTAAGTATGCTCTTACTAGCTGTAAATTTCCCCTATATCTATTATAAAAATGACGAATAAAATTAAAACAGGTTCAAAAGTTGATCATTTTTCACTTAAAAACAGTGATGGCAACGACGTCGCTTTAACGGATTTGATAGAACCCGGAAAAAAGTTGGTTGTATTATTTTTTCCTTTGGCGTTTTCCAGTGTTTGTACGGACGAGCTGTGTCAGACACGGGATAATATGAAAACATACAACTCACTGAATACAACTGTAGTCGCAATTAGTGTTGACAGTTTTTTTACTCTCAAAGAGTTTAAAAAGAGTAACAATTTAAACTTTACGCTGCTTAGTGATTTCAATAAAGAGATCTCTGAGTATTTTGGTTGTCTGTATGAAGACTTTTTTGGAATGAAGGGAGTATCGAAAAGATCGGCCTTTATCATAAACGATCAGGAAGTACTCACATATTCTGAAATTTTGGATGATTCTGGGAAGCTGCCGGACTTTAAGGCTATCATACAGGAGATAGGCCGCTAAATAAATGTTCACTAAATATGAAGAGTAATGGTAACGATAGGGAAGTATATGAAAAGATGGGCGGGTTGGTTGATGTTACAATACCACACTAACTTTACATAATATATATTATACGAATTATGACTGACCGGTTAATCCACTCTAATTCTGTTTATGAGCTTTTAACTTCTTTTTTAGTATCATTTCATTACCATACATTTGCATTAACAATTTAGTTATCCCTATGAATATATTTATTGTCGAAGACGATCAGCTGCTCCTGCTCATGTTAAATCGTATGATAACCAAGATGGGTCATTCAGTTGCAGGTACCGCCACCAATGGTTACGATGCAATAGCGGAAATTAATAAAACCACCCCTGACCTCATCTTGATGGATATTATACTAAAAGATGAAATCGATGGGATCACTGTAGCCGAAACAGTTAAAAAACAGAGAAACTATCCCATTATCTATATTACCGGGAATTCCGACTCTTTTTACAAAAATCGTGCAGATGCAATCGGTTATCACGATTACCTGGTTAAACCAACCTCTTTTGAAAAGCTGGTAAATTCTATTAACAAATTAAATCAGAAGACAGGCAGCTTTTAATCTGCCTTAAACTCCACATCAAAGCTGCCATCCTCTTCACAGTCTATGCGGATCTTATCCAGAATGGCGTCCAGGTTTATCCCTTTTTCAACCCACACTCTGCCGGTTTCTTTATCCATCTTATAGCGATTGGCCAGCCTTGAGATATCTATAACCAATAATAACAGGTTTTTACGCCCTTTAAACTCATTGTTTAAATAGCTATTGATCCTCTCTGCATGTATGCATTCAACCCGATCTGTATCTTCCGTGCTATCAGGTGTATAAACACCATTTTTATTTAAACCGGGCCATTTTCTTCGCGATACCACATGAAATATCAAATCTGTTTTCATTGCTCTGCACCTTCATTTAATCTTTTTGCAATGTGAAAAATTGCATCTCCTTTATTAATAACCGGATTGTAATTTAATCCTATCACCTTTCCTTCAAGTTTGCTAACAATTCGAAAGTTTTCATTTCCAAATGGGTCTGTAATACTTCCAAGCGATTGTCTCACTTTAATGTCAGCTCCAAGTTCAACTTTTGGATGAAATAATCCCGCATAGCGTGCCCTTATCCATGATGATTTTTCAAAAATATCAGTTCTTCCGGATTCAGGAGCCTCTGTCTTCATTCCAATATGTTTCATGAGACGAAGAGTGCCATTAATTCCCTCCTGAATGCCAAACTCGTCAAGACGAAGTGATTCTCCCGTTTCATAAACAAGGATATGTTTGTCTTTCCTATATGCGGCCTTACGAAAGGTTTTATCAATCAACGCAGAGTGAAGAACTACGGGTGGAGCAAACGCCCTGGCCAGCTCCATATTTTTGTCAATATCAAAAACGCAGCGTATCTGAGGATAGTTAGACCGGCTGGCACCTCCTGTATGAAAATCAACACCGTAGTCGATTAGGGGTAAAATCTCATTCATTATTGTATACGCAACGAGATTTGCCAGCGATCCGCCTTTGTTGCCGGGAAAACTACGGTTAATATCTTTCCCATCCGGAACGCCACGAACGTTCTGTATAAATCCGTAAACATTCATGACCGGAATGGCAATCACGGTTCCCTTCTCGGGTGTGATCAATTTTTTAGCGAGCATTCTCCGTACAATCTCAACTCCATTTATCTCATCTCCGTGCAAACCGCCACTCAGCAGAAGAACCGGTCCTTTCTCCTTTGCGCGTATCACGCGGATCGGAAGGTCGATATTCGTATAGGTTGGAAGACGGGCAATACTTATTAGTACAAGCCGGTCTTCTCCCCTTTCAATTTTAAAGCCGTTTATTTCCATTTATCTAAGAACCTGACTGTGGTTTTTTTCTCTTTTTCCTGTTCTTCTCTTCAAAAACCATCTTTTCAACAAAGTTGATAATCTGCGTGGCTATATCTCTGTTGGTTGATTTTTCAATACCCTCCAGGCCTGGCGAAGAGTTTACCTCAAGTACAAGCGGCCCTCTTTCGGATTGAAGCATATCCACGCCGGCTATGGAGAGCCTCATTGCCCTGGCAGCGGTTAGAGCTACTTCTCTCTCCTCTTTACTGAGTTTTATAAGTGTTCCTGTGCCGCCCTGATGAAGGTTGGAACGGAATTCACCCTCTTTACCCTGGCGCTTCATGGCGCCTACTACTTTGTTGCCTACAATAAAGGCCCGGATATCAGCTCCTTTTGCCTCTTCAATAAACTCCTGAACAATTACCCGCGCTTTCATACTGTGAAACGCTTCAATGATAGACTCGGCTGCTTTTCTTGTAGGTGCAAGAACTACACCATAACCCTGTGTCCCCTCAAGTAATTTAATAATCAAAGGCGCACCGCCAACACTGTCAATAATCTGCTTAACCTCTTTACTGTAGTTCGTAAATACGGTTTTAGGCATACCTACATTTGAACGCGCCAGTATCTGGAGGCTTCTTAGTTTATCCCTTGAACGCACCAGGGCCTGCGACTCTACCGCCGTGGGTATCCCCATCATTTCGAACTGCCGAACAACAGCCGCCCCATAAAAGGTAACCGAAGCCCCAATTCTTGGAATTACCGCATCTATATCTGTGAGTTTTTGCCCGTGATAAAAGATAGCCGGTTTATCCTGCTCTATAACTATATCGCACTTTAAATGATCCAGAATAACACACTCATGCCCTTTGTTCTCAATAGCTTCAACCAATCTTTTAGTTGAGTAAAGTGATTTGTTTCTGGAGAGAATGGCAATTTTTATACTATTGTCTGACATGTATTAATCCTTTTTATATATATATTTCCGAGATACGTCTACGATATATTTGTCAGCCAAAAATCTTCGGCCAATCAATACCGGGTACTTCATTTCAGCCCGGTTGGTAAGCGATAGCTGAATTTCACCTTTTTTGCCGAAAAAGTTTACCTTTTGTTTAATGATCACTCGCTCTTCAATAACACCATTTGAGCTCTTAACATTCTTTATTTTATGAACCGGGCAGCTGAAAGATCTCTCTTCATATTCGGGATGATCCGGATCCAGAACATGGAAATAGACCCACAATTTATCATCAACCAGTTTTGTTGTGATTTTGTGACAGTGTAAGCTGGAGGTATAAGCCCCCGTATCGATTTTTGCGTCGAGGTTAAAGAGTGAAAGATTCGGTAGGTTAATCTTTTCTATTCTGCCGATGACAATTTTGGAACTGGTTTTCTGCAAGGAAATTATGTTGCTTTTTCAAAGATTGAAAATAAGGCGTTTTCTGATGGCTTGCATTCATTATTTTCACTAAATATTTCTTAATAACCAATTGTGCCGTAATTAAAAATGATGACCAACTTGAGTGTTTTTCTCAATTTTATGTGATAGATAACCGAACTGCGTTATATCTTTACATGTTGAAGAAATTACCACACTTTACAGATCAAAATCTTATTTTTACCAATCACTCCTGCTAATTAAAAACCCTATTCTTGACTATACCGAAAAGACCTGCGCTATTACTGGATGTTGAACGCTGCAAACGCAACATTAAAAACATGTCCCGGAAAGTTAAAAGTTCCGGTTGTGAATTCAGGCCTCACTTTAAAACACATCAATCCCAAGCCATTGGAAAGTGGTTTCGCGGGGAAGGAGTATCGGGGATAACCGTATCTTCGACAGAAATGGCTCTCTATTTCTCACAAGATGGATGGGACGATATTACCATTGCATTTCCATTCTATCCCGGCATGTTAACTCAGCTTCAGCTACTTGAAAAAAGCACTGAATTGCGTCTCTTTATCAACAGTGAAGATGATTTGGATCTTCTAAACCGTGATCTGATCAATAACTTTAAGGTTTACATTGAGATTGATACCGGCAGTGGCCGAAGCGGTATCCCGGTAAGTGACAGCTCGAAAATACGTTCGTTGATCAATAAGATGAGTGAATCAGGAAAAGCACATTTTCACGGTTTTTATGTTCATGATGGCAGAACCTACACGGCTCGTGGATCAGATGAAATATTATCCATCATCCAGCCATCCATTGATGCTCTTCTTGAGCTGAAAGCTGAATATAGCGATGCCAAGATATCAATAGGTGATACCCCCACAGCCAGTGTTTTGAATAAGTTTGAAGGTATTGATGAACTAACACCGGGTAATTTCGTCTTTTACGACTGGACCCAGGTTCAGATTGGGAGCTGCAGCATTAATGAAGTGGCACTCTTTGTTCAACTGCCCGTTGCACAGCCCATTCAGGGCTCAAAGGCGATAGTCCATGGCGGGGCTGTACATCTGTCGAAGGATACGATTCAGATTGACGGCAAACAAAGTTACGGGCAGGCAATAGATTTCTCTGAAACTGATATCCATGTGATTGATGGCTCTTACCTTTCTGCATTATCGCAAGAACATGGTACGCTTTCATCTTATCAATCAAACAGATCTAAACAGTTTGTTACCATCTGCCCGGTTCACTCCTGCCTGACTGCCAATCTTTTTGAATGTTACTACGATTTAGACGGAACCAAAATTGAAAAACGAATCTTATCATGAGCAATGAACTGATAGTTCACGAAAAGTATTCACGTTACTGGCCAATAGTGGCCCTGCTTAGTGCAGTATTTACCTTGCTCTTTTTTATCGCTTATCAGATTGTATCTGATGTGCTTATAGAAGGTTACTTGCGGTTGACCGCATTTGGATTTTTTGCTCTGTGTGTGCTTAGCCTGTTCAAAGTGAAAGATGGAAAAATGGAGATCACTCTTACAGAAAAAGAAAACCTTCTCAATATAACTTACAAGGTCAGGGACCGGACCTTACAAAGTGAAGATTTGAATTTAGATCTGATTAAGGAAGTTGAGACGGCTCAAATGCCCAACAAATCGCTTTACAACGATTTCATGAAGAGTGATCGCTGCATAAAATTTAAGAGAAAAAATTCAGAAAACTGGCAATACCTTCACGAGATTCATGGAAGGGTTATTCCGTTAAGCGGCGAAAATGCTGAGAAAATTGTGAACCATATAGAGAAATGGAGAGATCGTTGAGCTATAGAGATTCAAGAGGGTCAGGTTCGTCCGTAAATGCCTGTTTCCAGAAGCTGTAAAGACCGAGTGCCAATCCTTTTAATATGTAGAACGAGAAGACAAACATCAGACCTATATCCTGAAACAGGACAATTATCAGAAAATAGATAAAGATCAGAATCAGCAGGTTTTTATGCTCTCTGATAGACTTTCTGTCAAATTTTGGGATTTTATCAAACGGGATGGTGCTTACCATCAGGAATGACAGTAGGATAGTAATTGGGATCAACACTGAAATTACCCCTTGGTTTAATCCCTCGAAGATATGCATCCGGTTCATAAACGTAAGGTAAAAAGCTGAAATCATAACCGCCTGTACGGGTATCGGCAAACCCTTGAAGTAGAAGGTTTCTGCAATTTTTGACTCTACGTTATACCTGGCCAGTCTGATTGCGCCACACAGCAGAGGCAGGGCACTTAGAAGTATTCCGGCAATGGCCAGTTCATGAAAAGCAAATGTGTAGATGAAAAAACCCGGTGCGGCTCCGAAGGAGACCACATCACTGATAGAGTCGAGCTCAACACCAAATTCGCTGGTGGCATTCGCCAAACGCGCCATAAAACCGTCTAGTCCATCAAAAAGCCAGGCTATCACAATTAACCAGGCCCCCAATACTAAATTCCCCTCCGCGGTTACAAGTATGGATAGAAAACCACAGAAGAGATTCATCAGCGTAAAAAAGCTGGGTACTACAATTCTTGGAATTGGTTTTAACTTCGGCCTTTTCCCTAACCTTGTGCGAAATTTCTTTTTTTGAATGGGGTATTTCATAGGCCTTTAATTTGCCCTATAATCGATTCACCCGCAACTGTTTTGTCCCCTTTTTTAACCTTTATTTCAACATTGCCGGGAAGCATAAGATCCATTCTTGAGCCAAATTTCATGATGCCAAACCTCTCTCCCGCTTTAAGCTCATCCCCTTCTTTGATGTTGTAGACAATACGTCTTGCAAGAAAGCCCGTGATCTGTTTAAACATGATTTTTAAACCGGATGGGTGTTTCACCCCAAAGTGTGCACGCTCGTTAAGTTCTGATGCGTGATCCTCCCAGGCCATCAGGTATTGGCCCGGATAGTATTTCACATATTCCAGATCACCCGATACCGGATTTCTATTCACATGAACATTGAGCGGCGAAAGAAAGATACTTACCTGTGTTACCTTTTCATTCATATATTCGGGTTCGTCTGCTTCCTGTATAAGAACCACGGTACCATCGGCCGGTGATATGATCAGGCTATCATCATTCGGCGTAATCCTGTCGGGATCACGAAAAAAGTAGATAATGAGCCCGCAAAGCAAAATCAGCAGCGGGTAGATTATAAATTGCAGCCAAACAGGCCCGAAAGAGGCTGCAAAGCCCACCAGCCCACTAAAAATAAAAACAACAATTATTGTTGAAAAACCTTCTCTTGCGAGCATTAATTAACCTCCAAAAGTTCGCAGTATATCATTGAATGTAATCAGTATGATGAGTCCTATAAGAAATATAAATCCAAGTTGTTGAAGTCCCATGCGAACTTTCGGTGAGGGTTCACGCCGGGTTATCCCCTCATATAAGAGGAACATAAAGTGCCCGCCATCCAGTGCCGGAATTGGCAACATGTTCATAATGGCCAGGGTGATACTCAAAAATGCCGTTATATTCCAGAAACCGAGCCAGCCTCCACGGTCAGTAGCTTCCCTTGTCACATTAGCAATGGCTACCGGTCCGCCGAGATTCTCTCTAACAGAAATATCACCGGAAAAAAGTTTCCCCATACCCTGAACAATACCAAACAGAGTGTCGTTTGTGCGATCCACGCCAACAACAAGAGATTGCGCCAGGTTATAATTTAACTGTTCAACATCAAAAGCGTCGCGAAGGTTTTGATTAGCAATACCGATCATACGGGTTTCAGGGTCCGGTACAACCTCGGTGGTAAATCGTTCTCCGTTTCTCTCAACTTCAAAAAGAAGCGGTCCGTCGGAAGCTTGAATTTTTGATACCAATTGCTCCCAATATTCTACAGGTTCATCATTTACAGCTACAACCGTATCGCCCCCCTGTAACCCGGCCTGCTCTGCAGGGCTGTCCTCTAATACCTGAGAGAAAGTGCTTGGCAGAAAATTGCTCTCTGAGATAAATCCATCCTTACCAACAAGATCAAGAAAATTTGGGGGAGTCGGAATATTCATGACCTCCCCATCCCTTTCTATCATAAATGTCAGATTTCTGCCGGTAATTTCTGAAGGCGTTAAAATCTGCTGAAAATATTCAACTTTCTTGTTATTTACGCCGATTATACGATCACCGGTCTGGATACCTATTCGGTCGGCTACTGAACTGGCCTCAACATATACTCCGGGCATTGAATCAATGGGCGTTACATATTCGCCATAATTCCAGGCAATTCCGGCAAAGATAATCACTGCCAGAAGCGCATTAAATATCACCCCGGCAGTTATTACAATCATACGCTGCCATACCGGTTTAGCCCTGAATTCATCAGGCTGGATCTCCTCTTCCATGAATTCGGAATCCATGGATTCATCAATCATGCCTGCAATCTGCACGTAGCCACCCAGTGGTGTAGCGCCAATTACATACTCGGTGTCCCCTTTTTTGAATCCAAATATTTTTGGTGGAAAACCAATAGAAAATTTATTGACTCTCATCCCAAAAAACTTGGCTGCAAGGAAATGCCCTAACTCATGAATTGTGACAAGTATAAATATTGCCGCAATAAAAATGAGAATTGTATTCGATAAACTTAAAATCCAATCCATGGTTTACTTCAAAAGTGAATTCGCAAATGCGCGTGTTTCTTCGTCAATATCTTTTAACGTTGCAGGAGTTAATTCCTTGTCTGTATCAATACGATTTAAAGAAGTTTCTATAATTACAGGAATGTCAATATAGCGAATTTCCCTTTTCAAAAATCGTTCAACAGCAATTTCATTGGCTGCATTTAGAACAGCAGGTTTAACCCCTCCTGAGGAGGATGCATCGATGGCAAGACCAATACATGGAAAGCGTTCCATGTCTACCGGTTCGAAATCCATGGTAAACGGCTGGGAATAATCCAGAGTCTGATTTGGGTACTGCGCGCGTTCAGGATATGTAAGTGCGTAGAGAATGGGTACTTTCATATCGGGAGGACCCAATTGAGCTTTGGAAGACCCATCTGTGAATTCAACGATTGAGTGAATGATGCTCTGAGGGTGGATTACAGGAACAATTGACTCTATAGGCAGATTAAACAACCATTTTGCCTCGATAATCTCAAGACCCTTGTTCATCATCGTTGAGGAGTCGATTGTAATTTTTGAACCCATATTCCAATTTGGATGCTTTAAGGCGTCTTCAACATCTATTTGCTGCATCTGTTCTTTGGTGTAGGTTCTGAAAGGCCCACCACTTGCCGTTATGATAATCTTCGAAATATCTGTCCATTTCTCGCCCACAAGAGATTGCAGCATGGCCGAGTGCTCAGAATCTACAGGTATGAGGTTTCCCTTTTTAAAACCCGGTAGTTTAGAGAGGATTTCACCGCCTACCACCAGCGACTCTTTATTGGCCAGAGCAATTCGTTTCCCATTTTTCAGCGCATTATAGGTGCTCATAAAGCCGGCAAATCCCACCAGTGCATTCAGTAAAAGGTCATAATTATTCTCAGTTGACAGAATTTCAAGAGCATCATTACCGTATGCAATCGTCTTGGGCTTGTAATTAAGAAGTGCCTCAAACTCTTTTTTGTGAGAACTATTGCATAGCACGATCTCATCAGGGCGGAACCTGTTTGCCTGAACTGCAAGCAGTTTGAAATTACTGTTGGCAGAGAGTGCACTCACCACGAAAAGTTCCGGTTTCCCGGATACGATTTCCAGCGCCTGTGTTCCGATTGAACCCGTAGACCCAAGTATGGCCAGTTTTTGCTGTCTCAATGAGAATGGTTTGGTTTAATTAATTTTGCTCAAAATAGAAAAACTTCAATGAAAGTACGGTGCCGAAATTTCTTTTGCAGCCGCATACATAATGGCATGTGCTTCAACCGTTTGTTCCAATGTTGGGGCATAACCGCCAGATAATAGCAGAGCCAGGGGTATCTCTTTTTGGGTAACGGTTTCGATAACAAGGCGATCTCGCTCTTCAAGCCCCTTGAGGGTTAAAGAGAGTCTCCCAAAGTGATCGCTTTCCAGAGGATCTATCCCGGCCAGGTAAAAAACCAATTCCGGTTCAAACTCACTGAAAATTTTATCCAGGGCATCAGACAATGTATGGATGTACTCCCGGTCTCCGGTTTTATCAGCCAGGCCAATATCAAAAGTTGAGGGAGGTTTGATAAAGGGGTAATTCTTTTCACCGTGAATCGAAAAGGTGTATACGTCCGGTTCGTCCTTAAAAATTTCGGCGGTTCCATTCCCCTGATGTACATCACAATCAATTACCAGTACACGGTTTACCCATTTAGACTGCCTTAATACCTTTATGGCTACAGCCACATCATTATAAACACAGAAACCTTCTCCATAGTCAGGCATGGCATGATGGGTGCCGCCGGCAAGATTTCCGGCAATTCCATCCTGAAGAGCCATTATTCCGGTATTGATGGTTCCCTGAACCGCAAGCCTTGAACGAATGGCCAGCTCCTTACTCCATGGCAAACCCATTTTTCGTATCTCTTTTCGGTTCAGGTCGCCATTCCAAACCCCAAATCCGTATCTGGGCGTGTGTACCGTACAGAGATTGGCAAAATCTACCATGCCCGGTTCAATAAAACCGGAGGCACTGAACAGATTTTTATCAATTAAATAAGTATAAAGCCCGGAAAATTTTTTCATGGGAAAAATATGCCCATCAGGAAGCGGCGCTACATAACCCGGTGAATAACTGATTCTCAAAATAGGATGTTTAAGTTAACTTTATCGCTCCTAACATCCTGCCTGCCCGTTCCCGTTCTCTTCTGAATGAAAAAAACCGGCTATTTTCTACTGTGCACTCTTCAATAAGCTCAATATTCTCTTTTATCACACCCATAGTTAAAATTTGCTGATGTATAAATCCTGCAAGATTTACATGTGGCTTATCGTAACTTTTGCGATCCACAAATTCATCCGGAAATTGTTCTGCCACCTCCTCTCCAACTTCAAAATTCTTTTGAGTGATACACGGGCTTATATAGACCAGGAAATTCTCAGTTTTCCCTCCTTCACGAATCATCATTTCGAAGCCTTTGGGCAGTATGTTACCGGCTGCTCCTTTCCATCCTGCGTGAAATGCCCCTGCTACACCTTGCCGGACGTCGGCTACAAGAACAGCGGCACAGTCGGCTACGCGAATACCTAAGGCCAAACCGGGCACTTTGGTAATTAGCCCGTCACGCTCTTTGTACACGCCCGGTTTTGTTACCACTTCAATATTGCTGCTATGAACCTGCTCTGCGATAGCCAAATGATCTCTTTCCCATCCAAGATGGTCGCATAGCACATCAAAATTGCGATCTACCTCTGCCTGACCGGCGGCAGTGTTGTAGCCTAGATTTAAACCGGGTATTGAACCTGAACGATTTATCCGCTCTCTGTTCGATTCCGTAAAACAGGCTTCAACCCCTTCTTGAGATGAAAATATGGATGGTCTTAAAATTTTCATTTAACGTTGATGGAAATGATGGTTTAATTTCTGCTCAATAATCTCAACGGGAAATGTTTTGCCGGTCCAAAGTTCAAAAGATCGATTACCCTGCTGAATAAACATTTCCAATCCATTTATGACTACCGCTCCGGCACGATCTGCTTCTTTTAAAAAGGAGGTCATAACAGGGTTATAGATCAGGTCATAGCAGATTTTATCTTCAAAAAGTGTCGCATCCCTCCTGTCAATAAAAATCTCATCAACATTTGGGTGCATTCCAACAGGCGTTGTATTGATAAAAATGGCGGCTTCTTCGGCGTAAGATTGCCACTGATGATAGTCGACAAATTCAATATGAGCTCTATGATCAGAGGTGGTTTTTCCTGCAGGATTCCTGGAAACAAAGACAATTTCCCGGACGCCCAGTTTTAACAAACCGATTTTAACGGCTTTGCTTGCACCGCCTGTTCCAAACACGATTGCCCTCCCCCCTTCAAACAGGTGTTGGAGATCCAAAACAGGTTCCATGAAACCGATGATGTCTGTATTGTACCCTGTTAAACCACCGTTTTGTTTAACAATGGTATTGATAGCACCAATTTCTTGTGCGTCGTTATCAACCCTATCCACCAATTTCAGGAAAAGCTCCTTGTAGGGGATCGTTATATTACAACCAAGAAAATTCTCGCGGTTACACCAGGCAGCAAACTCGGCAATTTCATTGTGCTCCAGATGCAGGCCGGCATAAACTGCATTCAGCTGATGATAATCAATAGCAGTTTGATGCATCAATGGAGAGAGTGAGTGCCCCACCGGATTTCCAACCACGAGGTAGTGTGGTGTAGCTGAAAGATCAGACTTTTTGAGATTACTAAAGTTGTAAACCATTTAAATAGCCTGTCATAGAAATAAAAAAAATGCGATCCGGTAAACCGGAGCGCATTTTAAAATGATAGGAATGGTAGAAGTTTATGCGGTAACTTCGTTTTCTACTTCCTTAGATTCATTTACAGCATCATCTTTGAACGTATCGGTCTCGGCAAGTTCTTTAAACTTTACGAGATCTTTCTTCAATTGTGGAGATAAACTTTCAATAAATGCCGCTAAGTCTTCCTCAGCATCACCAAAGAAAGTTCTGTAATCCAGTGAAAAATCAACCCGGGTTCTCTTCCCATTATCTAAAGGAGTAAACCGAATTGTTCCGGTTTGATTTAAATTACCATTAATGGTAATCCAGGCAAACCGGGTATTTCTCAGATTATCGATGATATTTGTTGTCCAATGAAACTCCTCACCACCGATTGTGGTTGTATAATCAAATGTTTGAGAGTTTACTTTTTCAACTTTATCAATACGTTCGAGAAATTTTGTAAAATGAACAGGATTGCATAATAATTCGTAAACTTTGGCTAAAGGTAAGTCTACTTCGATTCTTTCGTGCGCCATAGGATTTTTTAACTTCAGAAATGAAACGTTATAATTCAGATTTGGAGTAACTGGGAGATGATATTAGAGATCATCCACAATGCGTTAAATTTACACATATTTTGATTAAGCTTCAATTACTTTGACAATAAACCTTCTTATTAAGCATTTTATTTTTAAATTACCGCGTTCTCTCCTGTTTCTCTTGCTGTTGCTATTCTTTGGGGCATGGTTACATACTCCTTTAAAAGCTCAATATTCAGCTAATGGCTTTTTGCAAAATTATAATGCAATTCAAACAACAGGCGAATATGAAATTATTGCTGCCAGAAACCGCCTCCGTCTTCAGTTATCAAGAAGCCTCAATAACGGCAATCTCCATACAGAGGTAGATTTTATTCAGCGTTATGCAGATTCCGAGAGAGTTGAACTTCAAATTAAGGAGCTCTATTTCGATTGGTATTTTGATAAATCGGATCTGCGTCTTGGAAAACAAAAAATAACCTGGGGCAGGGCAAACGGTGCTTTTGTAACCGACATTTTGTCCCCGCTTGATATCAGGGAGTTTCTTACACAAGATCCTTCAGATATCATTATCGGGGTAACGGCACTGAACCTGACCCGCTATTTTAGAGCCAATTCACTGCAACTGGTCTTTAATCCAGTATTTCAGCAGGACCTACTACCTGACCCCGACTCCAGGTGGTTTCCGCTTCAACGGGTTGAAGGGCCACTGCCGGTCCCTGTTAATTTCCGGGGTAAACAGAAGCCTCCATCCATTCGAACTCTACAGGCTGCTACACGATTTGCGCTGAGGCCCTCCGGTTCGTTTGATTTGGACCTGATGTTAATGTATTGGACGCACCCAACGCCCGCTTATGCTCTTAACATCAATCTATTCAATTTCCCCGACTTGCCATCCATTGATCTTACGGAGAGCTATATTGCTTCACCCATGGCCGGATACTCTTTTGAATGGAGGCCGCATCGCAATCTATCCATACAATCTGAGATGCTTTATGTTAATGAGCGTCTTTTTACGTTTCTGCCCGTTTCTGTCAATCAGCTTGAACGAGCACTTGACGATCCGGCCGAAGCCCTTCAGCTGCTGCAGGATTTTGAGTTCAGGGATGACGGATACCTTTTAACCAAACCCTGGCTTCACTCCATGATTGGTCTGCAAACCGAAATAGCGGGAACTACAGTGAACGTACAGGCTTATCTTGAAACCATTTTCAACTATGAAGAGAGAATATTACCACAGAGGTTATTCCCATATGTAAACCTGCTTGTAAACCGTTCATTTTTGAGAGACAGGCTTCAGGTGATTTCGATTGGCAGATATAACATATACGGTGACGATTTCTGGATACAGTTACAGGGAGTATATGAGCTGGCTGACGATTTAGAGATTGCGCTGGGCACCAATCTGTTTGGAGGTGAAATGACATCACCTTTCTACGGACATTTTACGTTTAATCAGTTTCGGGAGAACAGTTTCATATTCTCAAGAATTGCCCTCTATTTTTAATTTCTGTGGAATGCAGCCTCCGGGTTTTAAGTTAGTGTGCCGTAACCTTTCATGAGTAGATAGAAAATCCGTTGAAACGCCTTGGTGATTTTATAATAGCTTATCCCAAATTCGTGCTTTTTGGGATCATGGCAGTAGCTTTTATGGCTGTTTATCCTGCGCTTAATATTCGCACGGATTTTAACCTGGAGGGATTCTACCCCGAAGATGATATTGTCATTGAAGACTATCAGCTTTTGGAAGAGGAGTTTGGCCGCGATGATAACGCCATATTAATTGGTTTCTACTCCGATTCGCTATTCACCAAGCCGGTTCTCGAAGATTTAAAAGCACTGACAAAGGCCCTTGAAGAGATTGATTTCATCGAGGAGGTGTTCTCCATCTGGAGCGCTCAGGAGATTAGAAGTGAAGAAAACAGCCTTACATTTCAGAACTATCTGGATTCCGACAAGCTCTTCGACAACAGGAATATTGAACGGGTAAAAGAGTCCATTACCGGTGATCCGCTAATTTCAGGCTTTTTAGTGAATAGTGAGGGAACAGCAACCTCCATTGTGCTTCAAATTGACCAGGAGTTTAACACCTACAGTAACCGCAATGCCATCATTGATTCCGTTGATGAAATCCTGAGTGGATATAGTCACAACTATGAGTTTCACATCTCCGGAATACCCTATTTCAGAAATCAGTATGTGAACCTGCTGAATGGCGAAATTGTGATGTATATCGCTATCTCTTCACTTCTCATAATTATGCTTCTCTGGTATCTCTACAGAACCATTTGGGGGGTTCTCTTCCCGATGATAATTGTGTGGACCACCCTGTTGTTTACCATTGCACTGATCCAGCTTACGGGAGGATATCTTGAAATTATGAGCAGCACCATTGCCCCCATTCTTCTCTGTGTGGGGGTTGCCGATGCCGTACATATGATCTCAAAGTATGATGATTCCCGGGAGTCGGGTATCAGTAAAAACAAGTCGATTCTGGAGATGCTGATGACGCTGGGTAACGCCACGCTTCTAACCAGTATAACCACAGCTATAGGTTTTGCCACACTTTTGACAAGTACGGTAATGCCAATGCAGCGTTTCGGGGCTTATACCGCCGTGGGAGTACTTATTGCTTATCTGATCACCATTCTCTTTCTTCCGGCTGCACTATCACGTGTAGGAAAAAAGAGAGTCTTTAACGAAAAATCAGGCTCCCTCTACCCTTTTCTGAATCATTGGTTAAACAGAATTGCTGCCATTAACAGAATGCACTATCGCAAAGTGTTGATACTGGGGCTCCTTGTCACAATCGGATTCTCAATCGGTATGAAAAATGTAGAGGTAAATGGTAAAATTTTCGATGATGTGGGCGAAAACTCCAAGCTGATGCAAGACAGTAAGTTTTTTACTGACAATATATCCCCTCAGTTTCCCATGGAGTTTATTATTGATACAGCAGATCCTGATGGTGCACTTTCTGCAGACCTGCTTGAACGAGTGAATGAATTTGAGAAGATACTCACCTCCTACCCGGAAATTCATCGTGTAACCGGCCTGCACAGCCTCTTGAAAATGGTTAACAACGTGATGAGTGATGATGGTTTAACACTTCCGGAGCAGGACAATGCCATAGCCCAATATGTTCTGCTGCTTGAGATTAATGAAGCAGATGAATTATACAGGTTAGTCGACTTTGACTATCAAAAATTACGGGTAACTGCTTTTACGGAAGACGCCGGCTCAAAGAGGATTAATGAAATCAGGGATGAAATTTCACCCTTAATGGCAGAGTTATTTCCAAACGAACGGCTCACGATTACGGGAACAACCATACTGAGCGCTGACCTCACGGAGAAAATTGTCTACTCTCTTGCCTGGAGTATTTTGCTGGCTATTACCGCAATTACCCTGATAATGGCTCTGCTCTTTAGAAGTATGCGCCTCGCGTTCATAGCATTGGTTCCCAATTTGTTGCCGCTAATTGTAGTTGCAGGAGTAATGGGGTTTATGGGTGTGGATATTAAACCATCCACTGCAGTTATATTTACAATAGCTCTTGGCATAGCCGTAGACGACAGTATTCACTATCTGGCAAGATTCCGGATTGAGTATTTCAGAAGAAAGGCTATGCTTCCGGCTCTAACGGCAACCACTGTAAAAACCGGCAGGGCAATCATAGTAACAAGTATGATTCTGATTGCGGGTTTTGGAACCCTTATAACCAGTGCATTCACCTCAACAGCCATGATGGGCATATTGGTGTGTGCAACGATATTTTCAGCGCTCATTGCAGATCTTTTTATATTACCTGCGCTTTTCTACTGGCTGAAACCGGATTTAAATATTACAGACACAGGTGAGAAGTATACTCAACTGACTTAGAGAGAGTTTGAGTTATGATCTAAGGGGCTAAAAGCCCCCTTATAGAGGCTGTGAGAAAATTAAGTTTCAAGCTTTAAACCATACCTGTCAGATGGCCACGAAGACCCGAAGACACAAAGTTTCACGAAGAGTATATTAAGAGGGTGACCTTCTGACTGAGTGTTGATTTAACTTAAGCATCCATTACTTGGCTTCTAATCCACTATAGTTAATCCCCCATTGCCCT
>REDT01000323.1 GCA_007693295.1 Balneolaceae bacterium | reverse complement strand
CTACGGGACGCTTCTATTCCTCAAAACCGACGCTGATTCCGTAGGAATCCCGATGTGGCAGAAACCCGGAAAAACGCCGGGAATGCTGTCTCCGAAGGAGTCCCGATGGGGCAGGTCTACAGTTCAACATACCACCCCCCACTTGCAACCTCTCGATTCAATCACAGCGATGCACCAAATCCCGTGACTTCTAAAAAATCTTACTCAAAAAAAGGCAAAAAAAAAAGCCACGCAAAATTGCGTGGCTTTTAAATTTTTACCGGTTTATTTAGAGGCCGGTTCGCCTTTTTTGGTAACCAGCAGTACAACCAATCCGATAATAACAGCTAAGCTGATCAGAAACAGAATGAACATCAGGTTCGATGTCGGCTGAGCCGCTTCGCCCCACTGAGTCAGTTTCATATCAATAGCGGCAATTTGTGAATTGGAAAGAATATTTCCACTCACCAAAAGTTCGCCCCATTGTGCTTTAACGGTGCTATTCCAATAGTTGTTGAAATTTCTGAAGACTTCGTAGTCTTCTTCATTGTTGCTCTCCATGCTTACTTCCATGGCGTTATCAACGTAGCTGTTTAATGCGTTATTGAATGTGCTTGCGCTTGTGAAGGGCGGCAATTCAATACCATTTTGGTTAAATGCAGTAGTTAGTGCATTCCAAAGCTTGTTGTCGATACTTGCCTGCCATGCAGCGAGCATATCGGTTACTTCCTGGCGAGCTTCAACCGGGTTGTCAGGAGCAAATGTATTAGCAAGACGCTCGCCAATTCTGTTCCAGATGTCAGCGAAATATCCGTGCTGTGCACGCATCCTTGCAAAATCCGGAGCTTCAAGACCGGCATCTCGATCAGCCAGGCCGGTATATTCAGCAAGAATGGTTTTCAAAAGCTCAATAGGATTGTCGCTCATGCGTTCAACGGCACCTGAGATTTCTTCCTGGGTAGCTGAATCCAGCTCCTGGTATCGGGTCATCAATTGCTCGAGTACATTCGATACAAATTCATCTCTTTGCTCAATGTTCTGACGATATTGCCGAATCAGGGCTGCTTGCCTTCTTTCATTGGCTGATGACCGGTCGATCTGCTCTTTCAGGTCTGCTGCTTCTTCATCCATTTGAGCGAGTCTGTCGCGGAACTCATCAACCTCTGCCATGAGATCGCGAATTCTTTCATTGAGTTGCTCAATGGTGCTCACATTGGCTTCACCAGCTGCATAGCGGTTTCTCAAGTCTGAGATTCGGTTTGCAAAGGTATCGGGATAAATTGCTGCATTGATAATTGAGGAGTACTCAGAGTACTCTGCTTCAAGTGCATCAATAGCTGCAGCTACTTCAACCAACTCGTCGGTTGAAACTGCAGTATCTACCTGGTTTACGACTTCATTGTATTGCGCTCTGAAATCTTGTTGAATCTGATAATCAGATTGCTGTGCAACTACTGTTGCACTTGCTACAAACAAGAGAGCTGCCATTGTAGAAAAAGCTGTTCTTAATAATTTTTTCATAATTTTGCCTCTCATCGGAGTCCGTTGTGATCAAGATTATAGGTGTCACCTGTTGCCCGGTCCACCAGTTCAATGTGGCTGTCGCGCTGGTTAAATGCGGGTTGACCCAATCCGTTAGCTGTTATTTCTATTTTATTTTCCAGTTTAAGCTCGGACTCATCCGTTTCAAAAACATAGACATTGTTAAAGCCGCTGGCTGTAACGAAATAGTATCCGGCTCTGCTTCTGATGAGTCGTATTTCATCAACTGATGAAACTCCCTCCTCTTCAAGAATGCCTGAAATGTTAAACTTAATTGCGTAGCGCTGATCGTGTACCTGGTTTTCAGTATCCGGTGAAAGTACGCTCTCTAATGGTTGAGCGTAATCCACGTTCTGAATAACCAATGATGGTCCACAGGCAGCAGCGCCAAACAAAAGAGCAACACACAAAGATAGTGTGGTAATTGTTGGTTTTGCCATAGTAGTTTTTATGATGTTTTAGTGATTGCGGTTATTTATTTAAAAAATGGTAAAATGTTCCCTAAACTGATAAAATTGAGTGACATTGCACAGCAGCATCTAAACTTCGCCGTCCTTCAAGCTTTTCAATTTCCAATATAAAAGAGTACCCGATAACTATCCCTCCCAGCTTCTGAACCAATCGGGTTGCTGCAGCTGCAGTACCACCGGTTGCCAATAAATCGTCGTGTATCAATACATGATCTCCCGGCGATATGGAGTCTGAATGAACTTCCAAAGAATCTGTTCCATATTCAAGTATATACTCTGTAGATTCAGTCTCCGCCGGCAGTCTGCCCGGTTTACGAATTGGGATGAACCCGCAGTGAAGATCCTGTGCCAAATTGGTTCCAAATAAAAATCCCCTGGATTCCAACCCGGCAACATAATCAACCTGTACTCCCCTAAATGGATTTGCAAGAAATCTTGACGTCATTTCAATAAGATATTTGTCATGCAATAAGGGTGTAATGTCCTGATACAATATCCCCGGTTTTGGAAAATCTTTCACCGAACGAATACTGTTAAATAGTAATTCCTTAATTGATTTTTCTATATTTGATGTTGCCATACAAGGCTAAACAATTGTTCAGCAATACGTTTTATGATAAGTATTAAACATAACATTTTCTTACCAAATGTTTAACGAAAATCAACGTCTTACAAAGAATTTACACGAAAAATTTATGTTTCAGGCTTTTAAGCTCGCCGAAAAGGCTTATTCTGAAAAAGAAGTGCCCGTTGGAGCGGTTGTGGTGCATGAAAACAGGATTATTGGAAAAGGATACAACCAGGTAGAGTTGCTGAATGATCCAACTGCTCATGCCGAAATGCTCGCAATTACAGCAGCTTGTGCTAATCTTGAGCAAAAATATCTGCAAAACTGCACCTTATACGTAACGCTTGAGCCCTGCCCCATGTGCTCAGGTGCAATAGTATGGTCGAAGCTGAAACGAGTGGTATTTGGAGCTATGGACGAAAAAGCCGGCGGCTGTGGATCAAGATTTAATATAACTGCCAACAACAGTTTAAATCACCGTGTAGAAATTATTCAGGGTATCATGGAGGCGGATTGTCAACATCTCTTAAAACAGTTTTTCGATAGCAAAAGAGACTGAGTAAATCCTGGAAGAATTATGAGTCAGGCATCCACTTCTGCTTCAGTCTTACCCATTTAACATAAAACTCTCTTCTGCCCTTTACTGTGGCAAGCGGAATGCCGAATTTGATAACCAGATAGATAAACACGATAAAGATCACAACTATCCAGGGAGCATATTCCTGGTAGAGCTCCATGTAAGCCAGCATCGGCTGACCGATGAGCGCAGATACCCCTACAAGTAATGGCGTCCAGATAGCAATAGCTATAAAAAAGTATGCAAAAAATGAAACAAAGCCGGTTTTTAGCATACCTGCCGCCAAATAGGTTGGCATCCTGGTGCCGGGCAGAAATCGTGTTACAAAGATGATCTCTGCACCCCTGAATTCAAACATCTCCTTTGCTCTTTGGATATCACTCTCGCTGATAAACCACCTGAAAGGAATCCATTTTAAAATCGGTGTTCCGATCCATCTTCCCATCCAGTAGGTCAGAACATCAATTGTCAGTATTCCAATAAAACAACCCAGCAGCGCATAATGAAAACCAATAATACCGGAAGCCACAAGCAATCCTCCCGCTATACAGGCGAGATCTTCACTGATTAACGTTGAGAGAATGAGAAGCGAAATGATGACGAAAATGGCCCACCCTGTCACCCTGTCCACATCATCTGAATCAAAGGGTTTTTCAGATTCATCGATCCTTTCTTGATCTGCCTCAGCCCTGGTCAGTGCCTCAGATAGTTTAACCGATTCGATGAAATCCCTGATATGTTCACTCCACATTTCAGGCTGGTTTTTCACCGTTCTTCCATCCCCCGATTCAGTTATAAGTGTGCTGTGCGGAATTAGCCGGTACGCCTCATTTGAAGTGCCAACCGGAACGTATCCTTCATTCAGAGGGTGCAGGATCAAACTGGGAACCCTCACTTCCCGCAACCTTTCACTCATATCCCTTTGATCAAGCTGCATCATGGTTCTAATAAATTCTACATTCAATGGCTGATTGTAAAACTGTCCAAAATGGGGGAAAGCATACTCATACGCATATACAACGGGATAAAGCAGCGAATAGAGGGACCGATTAATGGTGTAATTTCCTAAAAAATGCGTCTCCTGTATCCCTAATGAGGCCAGCAGAACCAGGCTCCCGACATTAGGTCCATCTTCCTGATTGGCAATATGAGTGGCGATGAGGCCTCCATAGCCATGGCCCGTCAAATGAATACTATCAAGCTGAAGTGTTTCTGCCAAGGCTGATATAAAGGCGGCTCTGCTCTCCACAGAGTAACTCAATCTATTGCCATCTCTATCCCTTTCCGGGTATTTTGGGATGATGACATTAAACTCAGTTGAGAGCTCTTCAGCCAGCGGCAGTATAAAGTCAACTCCCCTGTAGGGGTCAGCAAACATAAATAATGTTTCCTGATTATCACTGTTGCCAATCTGTAGATATGTGAACTCCAATTCAAGGCTATTGTGTTTTACAATAGCAGCCTGCTCATATTTATTGGGAGGCTGATGCAGTGGGAATTGCCACTGAATCATCCAGGATAGCAGCATTAGAACCGCATAAGCGGCCAAAAGCCAATAAGAGAGCGGGAGTGAACTTTTCTTCAATGTTTATGGCTTAAAAAAGCTATTTAATCCGTTTCCGGTAAAAGTAAAAAGGCAGTGTGAATAGTACTTCGTTATTTATAAACTGATAAAGTTTAGTAAATGATCAACTAAATTTACAACGAATAAACGCATAATCTTCAAACAAATGGTTCTTTGGGAAAGTTTGTTTCATGTGACATACTATTTTGGTGATGTCGCTTTTGGGGGCTCTATGCATAAAACCATCAACCGTTACTGACGGAACGTTTGGTAGCCTATAGCAGAGAACATCTGAAGCTTAAACTCATTTAATAAGAGTCACACAATCAAATCAACATTAAAAAAAATCAGAGGGATCTTATTTGTCCAATCTTGAGTTATACCGGTAGAACGAACATTAAAGGATAGAACCATTAAATTCACTATCTTTGAGACGTTTGTAAAGATCATTTCGGCTAACTTTTGCGTTGATGAATAAAAATAAACTGCATCTTTCTGAATATACTTCTGAGTACATAACTCTGAGATCCTATGCTATACAGTAAACCGTTTTATAACTCTCCCGACAGTGATTGGGTAGTGTTCATTCACGGTGCAGGCGGTTCATCATCCATTTGGCATCGGCAGCTAAAGGCTTATCAGGAAGAGTTTAATGTACTCCTTGTAGATTTGAGAGGCCATGGCAAGTCGAAAGAGATGAGTACCATGAAAAAGTACTACAAGGAGAAATACTCTTTTAAAACCGTAAGCCGGGATGTGCTTGAGGTGCTCCACGAAAACAATATAGAGCGGGCCCACTTTGTAGGGGTATCACTGGGGACAATAATTATCAGAACCATTGCCGAAATGGAGCCAGAAATTGTCCAGTCTGCCGTACTTTGCGGGGCAATTACACGATTGGATATACGAAGCCGCATCCTTGTTTGGTTGGGACATACCTTTAAAAAGCTGGTCCCATTTACCTGGTTGTATGAACTTTTTGCCTGGGTGATCATGCCGAAGAAAAACCATGAGGAGTCAAGGTCTCTTTTTATTCAGGAAGCTAAAAATCTTGCCAGGAAAGAGTTCCTGAAATGGTTCCGGTTAACCTACGATGTGAACCCCCTGCTCAGGTATTTCAAGGAGAAGGATATGCACGCCCCTACCCTCTACATTATGGGTGAGGAGGATCATATGTTTTTACCGCCCGTAAAAAAAATGGTAGCCGAATTTGAGAGAAGTTACCTGGAAGTAGTAGAAGGCAGCGGCCACGTGGTGAATATTGACAAGCCGGCAGAGTTTAACAGAATCTCAATTGAGTTTTTGAGGCAACAATCTGCCCGGTTACCTCAAACCGCTTAGGGAGTTTGTTTAAAGCCTTCCCTGTCAGTTGTGAAAAGACCTCTCTCTTTTATTGTCGAATCGTAGAATCGTAGAATCGTAGAACTGTAGACCTGACAGCATTCCCGGCGTTTTTCCGGGTTTCTGTCAGCGTCGGTTTTGAGGAATAGAAGCGTCCCGTGGAATGCCTTCGGCGTAGAATTGTTACGCGCCTTCAGCGCTTGGATTTGGGAACATTTTATGTTTATGCTCATAACCAGAAACTATCCGGAATCCCCAACACTGAAGGTGTTTAATATCATTAGCCCC
>REDT01000322.1 GCA_007693295.1 Balneolaceae bacterium | reverse complement strand
GTTTCCACCCAAAATCCCAGCCAGTAATGACCGATAAGCCAACCGAACAAAATAAACCCAAAACCATAAACGAGTAACCGGGTAATCTGAGAATCAAAATGGCTTCTTCTGGAAGCAAAGTAGACCGTGGGGGCGATCAGGAGAACAAAAATCGGGTGAAGCCAATCATGCAGTAGGGGAATGGATGAAACAAGAGGTAAAATAGCGACCAAAACGGGGAAAAACAGGCAGTGAATTGCGCAAATGAGGGATACACTCATCCCAAAACGATCCCAAAGCAGTGATGCTGTTAAACTTTTATCAGGCAATTATGACCGGATTTCAGACATGAACATTTCAGTGTGTATCAATATACACACTTTATACTCATACATTCAAGATGTTAAATTAACGCCTTTAAAAAATTACCTGCTATTTGGGAAGATCGTCTTCCGGTTCGGTATCGTCAGGCTGCTCCCCTCTCTCTTCATTAAACTTTTCGATATACTCTTCAATCAGATCATCGGCATTCGCATCTTCCTCCAACTCCATCTGCCGCTCCATCAGCAGGCGCCGGTGGTCGGCCATGTCGTCATCTTTGAGAATTTCATCAATCTCTCTTGGTTTCGGAAGTTCATCCACTGAATTGATGCCAAAGTGCTTCAAAAAGTACGTTGTGGTTTTATACAGAAGAGGTTTGCCGGGTGAATCGGCGCGGCCCGAAACTTTTAGAAGCATCTTTTCAAGCAACTGCCTTAGTATATAGCCGGAATCCACTCCACGGATCTGGTCCACTTCCGGTTTGGTTATTGGCTGTCGGTAAGCCACAATTGCAAGCGTTTCGATTGCCGGCTGTGAGAGCTTTCTGTAGGCATTCTCGTGTTGGAAAATACTGAGCCAGGGGTGGTATCGCGGCTGGGTTACAAACGTGTACCCCCCACCTGTTTTTTCGATTCTAAATGAGAGATCGTTCTCTTCAAAACGATTGTTTAGCTGCTCTACCAGTTTCACAATCACCGCTTCATCCAGTTCAAGCTCCTCTTCACTCTCTTTAATAATAGCTGAAAGTTTCTCCCAGGAGATAGGTTCCGAACTGGCAAAGATCAACGCTTCAATTACAGAGCTAAGGCGTGTGCCATCCACAAAACGGTAGTCAAGCATTCGTATCAGGGTTGAAATTTGAGAAGTTAATCATATGGGGAGAAGATAGAGGGCAATCGTGAAAAGTGAAACGCAAAAGATGAAAGTTTTTCTCATAAGATTTTTCAGAAAATTAAAATCAGATGTCTCTCAATCTTATTAATACGACAATACTGCAGAACTTTACCGCCTGTAGCAGGTTAGCGTATACTCATCTTTTTTAGTTACACGGTAACCGAACAGATGAAATATGTCTTTCACCAAAAAGCGTGCAATACGCAGGTTTACTTCGAAAATCTGATTGTCCAGTTGACTCACGCCCGGCAGATACTTCAGTAATTTGTGAACAAAACTTTTCCTGAGATATGAAGAGAGACGAAGCCAAAAGGGTGAGACGGTATCGATAATCATAAATCCATCATTGCCCGATTGTTGATAGAGCGGCATAAAAATTCTTCCTGAAATCTCTGCTTTTATTAATTCACCATGGTCGTATGCTAAAGGTGTCCCTTTTTCAATGATATCAAAATTCTTAAACCCTTCAAGCATTTCAAACTTTGTGTTGTCTTCAATGTAGTGGTGATACCGGATGTCGTAGTAAGTGTCCGGTACATCAGGATGAGCCTGTAGTTGAGTAGCATGATAATTGATGGCTTGCTTGTCGAGCTGAATAACTTTGGCATTATGAAACAACATCCAAAGGAAAGCTTCGCTGCGGTTAATCGAGTCGACGGCCATATGAGCACCGGCTTCAAAACCAATCGCCTTGTAGCCAAGATTATTGATATAGCTCAGCAGGGTTCCATGAATATTCTCTTCGATACCCAAAATTTGAGGGACCGGAAATTTTCTGGCGATATCTCTGTTGGAAAGCGTGTCGTTCAATAGAATAAATGCGCAGCTTTCGGAGGAGGTCGTATGCAAATCTGCAAAAATAAACTCAACGGCCTCATTTCTGTGATGCTCAAAAATTGTATCAAGAGCTGATTTAATCTGCAGACTTTCCAAATATTCTGAAGGATGATCAGGCCCGTTAAGCCTGGAATAATCTTGCTCTGTATCAAAAAGCTCCCACAGCCTATTCAAATCTACGTCAACAAATCGAACGCCCTTCTTCAGAGCTTCGATATTTCCGGTTACCGCGTAAATTGTGCCATGCAGATCCCAATCATCACTCTTTAGTGACTCCTTGATGTTATCGATAGCTTCAATTCCGGCGGTTTCATTGCCATGAATGCCCACAAACAGCACGATTACCGGGCCATTAGGATCTCCGGCTGAACTCCAGCGTATGCGTTCGGTTTTACTCAGGTTTGTCTTCAAAAATTCAGTTTCCTGTAACATTCCGTTTTTTAATCTTTTCCCAAACTGCCTTTGTATCATTATCTGTGATGATACCAATCAACTCGTTTTTCACAACCACAGGAAGGCAGCTGATGCCCTTTTCCATCATCAATAACATAGCGTATTTTATGTCATCATTGGGGCCGATGGTTATTGGGTTTTTATCCATTACATCGGCCGCAATTGAAAGCGGGTCATTTTTTTCATCTTTAAGATAACGAAGCAGGCGCTTCTTTGTAATAATTCCTTTCAGGTTTCCCCGGCTGTCTTCGACCGGCAGATGCCGGATATTTCTCCAATCCATAACCTTCAAAACGAGTTCTGCAAGATCATTTTCCGTCACGGTAATTAAGTCTGTGCTCATAATGCTGCCCACAATATCAAAATGGATTTCCAGGCCTTCCACTTCTTTAATAGTGCCGATTTCCCACTCATGAGCTCTTTTACCCGATTTCCTTCGGTTATACATAATTCCGGTGAGGGCAACTGCAGCCTCTTCTCTTCCCAGTTCTTTTTTAAGGTTTCGGTAACTATTCACGATCCACCTTGATCCGGTCAAATAATCTGATGCACGAGCTTCAATAATGGAAAGATTCTCATCAATGTCTTTTGTGTCAATATTGTTCTTTTCAAGGCCCTCTCTTGCCATCGGCAGCAGGATATCCAGGATCAATCTGCGTGCCGACATGAGCTTTCCATCCCAAACCATTCCGCTTTGAATACCCCACATGGCGGCTTTATAGAAGTTCTCTTTGGCATCTTCAAATGAGACATTATTCCAATTTCCTTTAAACCGTTCCGGCATATTACTCATTAAGCCTACCCAAAAAACCAGGTTGGCTATCTCATCCTGCTCTGTAGGGCCGGATGGCAGATAGCGGTTCTCAATGCGAAGGTGCGGAACACCTTTTGAAATACCGTAGCATGGCCGATTCCATTTATAAATGGTACCATTATGCAGCTGTAGTGCTTTCAGTTTTGGAATCCCCCCTTCTTTTAGCACTTCGAGTGAATCCTTCTTAATATCTGTAGAAAAAAGCAGCGTGTGCCGGGCTATATCATTTTTATAAACATCCCCCACACCGGTGATCCAGCGGTTACCGAAGGTTACTCTTTGCTCTCTCTCCCTCAGATGAAATCCTTTCCCCCGTGTATCAATACTTTGCTGAAACAGGGCAATTCGGGTTTCGGCCCATAGCTGTTTACCTATCAGAAGAGGAGAGTTTGCAGCCACAGAAAGAACAGGCCCTGAAAGCATTTGTGACCAGTTATACATATCGGCAAAGTCGGCAGGATTGATCTGCAGATGACACTGAAAGCTTGTATTGCAGGCTTCAAAAAGGATGTTGGTGTGCCTGAGTATAAGCTCATCTACACCCGTAATATTAAGCTCAAACTCTTCCCCCCTCAGTTCTGAAATAATAGTGGCCAGGGCCTCATATCTCTGCTTGGGAGTCATATAATCCATTTGCACGGCCCGGATATCGATCGAGGGGAGAATGCCTGTAAGAATTATCTTCTCATCAAGGCTCTCCGCAGCCGTTTCTGCCTTTTTAAGTAAATTTTTTAATTGATCCCCTATTTTTGAAAAACAGTCTGTTTTCAGTTCAAATGGATCCAGATTAATTTCGAGATTATATCTTGCCAGTTCAGAGGTAAAGTGTTCATCATCAATTTTTTGAAGAACGTTAGCAGCATTTTTAGAAGGTTTGAAGTATTTGTCGACCAGGCAAAACTCCTGTTCAGCTCCGATTCTTGTGATACCACTCTCAAGCTGATTATTTTTTAACATAAGTTCAATGGCTTCCACATCATGAAGCAGATGTTTCAGGAATAGCTTCCTCGATTCCGGATCTTTGGCCAATGTGAGTTTTTGATCTCCCATGATGAAAAAACCTTCTGTTTAAATTGTTTTTGAGTGAGTGTAAATCTGAATGAGCACTGAAAATTTTACTGATCCCGATTACTGTGTAACCTTCTTAAAAGCCTGCCTGTAATTGTCATGTAATTTTGTTCGGTTATAATCCCCACAAGCCTATTATTTTTCACAACCGGAAGACACCCTATCTGTTGTTCTTCCATAATCTTAATCGCCTCCAAAATGGATGCTTCGGGATGAATTGTAATTGGATTCCGAATCATAATCTGTTCAACCGATGAACTTGCCTTTCCTTTTTGATTAATAATTTTATTGTATTCCCGAAATACCGTCCTCATTGTTACAAGACCCACGAGATGTTTACTGTCATCTTCAACAGGAACATACCGTATTCGCCGCCAATCAAACAAATTAGCAACTAATTCTAAAATATCATCTTTTTGCACCGTAAACAGATCTGTGGTCATAAACTCTTCCACAAGCAGTGAGGATGGCTGCCACATCTCCATGTCGTCTGTTTTGGCAAGGCCCCATTTATGAACGGGTTCACCTTTTTTCTGATTTTTGACCATGGCATTGGTCAAAGCCGTCAGGGCCTGTTCTTTTGTTACTTTTTTAGAGAGTTGGTTATACGATTTAATCATCCAGTAGCTGCCGGTTTGACCGGAGTCTGTTCGATCATTAATTATGTCGAGATAACTTGTTATATCCCCGCTGTCTACACCGGCTTTCGTCAGCCCTTCCTTTGCAATTGGCAATAGTTCCCGGTTTATCAGATCATGGGCACTATATCTTTTATCGTTTAGCCATTTGAATTTTGTGTCAAGGCCAAGTTTGGAAGCTGCGAAGAAATTCATCTTGGCATCATCAAAGTCGAGCTGCTGCGAGATATCCCCGTAGTGATCGTCCATTCCATTGAGAAGGCCCAGCCAAAATGCCGCATTGGCAATTTCGTCGGTTACCGTTGGGCCCGACGGAAACACCCGGTTCTCTATTCTGAGATGCGGTTTGCCATTGCTGATTCCATAGCAGGGTCTGTTCCAGCGATAAACCGTACCATTGTGAATTTGTAACGCCCTCAGCTCCGGCACTTTGCCATCTTCCATTAACTTTTCTACATCTTCATCAATATCCGAACTTAGTATTACCCTGTAACGTGCAATATCCTCCCGGTAAATTTCGAGGATACTCTCTTTAAGCCAGCTGTTTCCAAATGTAACGCGCGGGCTTGAATCACGCAGATGGTCACCTACTTTTCTGGTATCTACCGATTGATGGAACAAGGCAATCCGGGTTTCACTCCAAAGCCGCTTTCCAAACAGCAGCGGTGAGTTTACAGCACTGGCCAAAACAGGCCCTGCGATTGCCTGGGCTATATTATATTTGTTTACAAATTCATCAGGATTTACCTGCAGATGAACCTGGAAACCGGTATTACATGCTTCGAGGAGAGGCGAGTTGAATCTCATCAGCAGCTCGTCGGCTCCCTGGATCCGCAAATCATACTCTTCTCCCCTAAGCTTATTGATCGCATCACACAAAGCGCGATATCGGGGAAGAGGTGTCAGGTTTTCTATATCGAGGTCAGATTTACGAATGGTGGGAAGTACTCCTGCCAGTGCAATATCTCCACTCATCGACTTAATGGCTTCACGAACTTTTTCCAGCTTCATCAGGATCTGACTCTCCATTTCAGAGAGACATTTATCTTTGAATAATAAAGGCTCCAAATTGGCTTCCAGATTAAAAAGGGCCAACTCTGTTGTAAAACTTTTATCGTCCAATTTATCAAGCAGCTCCATTGCCGAGGAGGAGGGTTTGGTATACTTGTCAATCAAACAGAGCTCCTGCTCAGCCCCAATTCTGATGTTATCAACTTCAAACCAACCTTCATTCAACATTCTATCCATTGCATGGACGTCTCTCAACAAATACTTCAGAAATTGCTGAGACTGCTCTTTCGACTCGGGAATTTTTACTCGTTCATCTCCCATAGG
>REDT01000320.1 GCA_007693295.1 Balneolaceae bacterium | reverse complement strand
CATCCCTTTGGGGAAATCACTCCGTGGGAATCGCTTCGCTCGGAGCCCCTCCTTGAAAAGGAGGGGACTTTTCATTGTCAAATTTAATGATTTTATGTAGAACTCAAGTTAATATAGTTACTGAAACTTCTCCATAAAAACGATCGTAAATGGGGGTTGCTACTATTTTATCAGACATAGATGTAACAACTTATTTCCATCCATGACGTACACCTGTACAAATTAGAAAAGACACTCAACGATGAGAACTTTAGAGACCATAATACACATCCATGCCCCTCTGCATCACGTCTGGGATACTCTGATGGAATTTGAAAAGTATCCGGAGTGGAACCCTTTTGTGAAAGAGATCTCCGGGACAGCAGATACAGGTCATCAACTGTCGGTAACCCTTCAGCTGCCCGGTAAAAAAGCGATGGTTTTCAAGCCGCTGGTAATGAAATCAGAAGAACATTCGGAATTTCGATGGAAGGGCAAGTTTTTGATGAAAGGTATTTTTGACGGTGAACACTACTTTAAACTCAAACAGCTTCCAAATGGAAGCACTGCGCTTCGGCACGGAGAGATATTCACCGGTCTGCTTATTCCTTTTATGGGGAGCGTGCTGAAAAGAACCAAGCAAGGCTTTGAAAGTATGAATGTGGCTTTAAAGGAAAGATGTGAAAAATTAAAGCAGATCTGAAGACTGAACGCTCTGCCCGGCATAAATGAGATGGCTGTCTGTGGCAGTGCCTCCATAAGAGTGGTATCTTGTTTTAATAGTCAGATATTAATTCAGACGGATAATTTATGGATACGCTCGACAATGTAAAGGAGCTGCAGCCTTCAAAAGAGGTTATTTCAGAACTCAGGCAGACAGGAACCATCAAAATCCTTCAAAAGGGTGATGTATTACTGCAGGAGCACAGCACCATCAGAAATATTCCGATTATTCTGAAAGGCAGCGTAAAAGTATATCAAACCGATGATGATTACAGAGAGATGCTTCTCTATACCCTTAAAGAGGGCGATACCTGTATTATGTCGTTCCTGGGCGGTCTATACAACGACGTGAGTAAAATAAGGGCTGTTTCGGATGAGGAGAGTGAAGTGCTGCTTATTCCGGTAGAGAAACTCGGGGTTCTTACCCGAAAACACCCGGAGTGGAACAACTACATCTTCAGAGTGTACCATCAGCGGTTTAATGAACTCCTTGAAGTTGTTAATGCCGTAGCTTTTAAAAAAATGGACGAACGGCTTTTAAACTATATCACCTCACAGGTAAAGTTAACCGGCAATCCCTCTCTTGAGATCACGCATGAAGAACTGGCCAATGAACTGGGAACCGCGAGAGTTGTTGTATCGCGTCTGCTCAAACAGATGGAAAATGAGGGACTGGTTCAGCTCGGCCGAAATAAAATCACCCTTCTGTAACAAAAGTAACTGAGTTTGATCCCTCATGTTTTTACCTTATTTGAAATAAGTAATTGATCTTTTGATGGGTAAAACAAACATCAATTGAAAATCACTATCCATTAAATAATTACACTATGTTTGAATCGACACACAGACTGCTCTTCACCAACTGGCACACGATGCGATGGGTTGCCCTTGGGATAGGATTGGCTCTTGGCTATAACTGGCTGGTCAACTCCGCTACACTATCCGGATTTCTCTCTATTTTCTTCCTCTATCAGGCCGTAACCAATACAGGATGTATGGCCGGTAGGTGCGCGATTCCATCTGTAAACAGCCCGGAAAGTGAGATGAACGAAGTACAATATGAAGAGATCAAACCCAACAAACAGTAACCCTGTTAATTGTTAAGCCGATGAATACAGACGTAAAACAGAAAAGCTTTAACGAAATCATAAAGGGCGACACTCCTGTTCTTGTTGATTTCTACGCCGACTGGTGCGGCCCATGTAAAATGATGACTCCCATTTTAAAAGATTTGAAATCGCGGCTGGGAGATGCCATTAACATTATTAAAATTGATGCCGAAAAAAATGCCGCTGCTGCAATTCGTTACCAGGTACGCGGCGTGCCTACGCTGATACTCTTTAAAAACGGCCACGTTCTCTGGCAGCAGTCAGGAGTGCTGCAAGCTTCTCAGCTGGAATCTGTGATCAAACAAAAACTGGATGAGTTTGAAAGCCACAGATGAACATCTGTTTGGGGTAACCGTCAAATGGGAAAAGCTGAAGAGATTTGTCTACTAACCCGGTCGATCAGGTCTGAGGTTGTTTGTGAACCGGATGTTAAGGTTGCGGTGGATGCATAATTACGACTGCATGAGTGTATTTTGAGCAGGCCCTCCTCAGCGTTAAGAGTTCTCTTTATTGAGGCAGAAAAATCAATTTGTCATAGAGCCTATGCTGCTCTTTAGTATATTCAACCTGCACCTATTCACCCTCAAAAGACTCTCTGTATATGCGATTTGAAACCAAAGCCATCCATTCAGGACTCAGCATCGGCAATCCCTCAAGTGCCATCATCCCCCCTATCTCTCCGAGCACAATCTTTGAAATAGATGCTGAAGGCAGAAAGGAGAACGACCTGCACTATACCCGCCTTGCCAATCCAAACCGGCTGCAGTTTGAACATCTTATTGCAACTCTTGAAGGAGGTGAAAACGCAGCAGCTTTTTCTTCAGGCATTGCAGCCGCAACAGCTGCGCTCCAGGCGCTTAAACCCGGCGATCACATTATCATTCCGGAGGATGTTTATGCCGGCAATCGAAAAATGGTTCAGAAAATCATGATGCGGTGGGGACTTGAAGCCGATTTTATTGAGATGACGGACATCAGTCATATTGAATCGCACATCAGGCCGAATACAAAAATGATCTGGGTAGAAACACCCTCCAACCCGCTGATGCGAATAACCGATATTGCCGGTGTAAGTGAACTGGCAAAATCGCAGTCCCACAAAATCCACGTAATTGTCGACAATACCTGGCCCACACCGGTCAACCAGCTCCCGTTCGAGCATGGCGCCGATCTCGTGCTACACTCCACGTCAAAATACTTCGGCGGCCACAGTGACATCCTGGGCGGTGCCATCGTCACAAAACATGAGGATGACCTCTTTGCACAGATTCGCCTGACCCAGCAGATGGGCGGTGCTGTTCCATCACCCCAGGATTGCTGGATGCTGAGCAGAAGCACCCGCACGCTCGCCTATCGAATGAAAGGCCACAATGAACACGCCGTAAAGGTTGCCCGGTATCTGTCCGGCCACAGAAAAGTTGCGGAGATCTACTATCCGGGACTGGAATCTCATCCGCAGCAAGAAACCGCAAAAAAACAGATGTCCGGCTTTGGCGGGATGATATCATTTATGCCCGATTGCAATGAAAACGAGTGTATAGAGATCGTGGGAAGGTCAAAGCTGATCAAACGCGCCACCAGCCTCGGTGGTGTTGAGAGCACCTGGGAGCACCGCTCAAGCAGTGAAGGGGAAGGATCCATAACACCCAAAAACCTGATTCGAATCAGCATTGGCCTGGAGCATCCGGACGATCTGATCGATGATCTTGAGCTGGCACTGGGTTGATGTCGTTACCCCCTTATTTTAAACACGTGTCATGCTGACGAATCCCGACAATGCTTTTCTGTCGGGATGAGGAAGTATCTCCCTTTTGTATCTCAATAAAAATATACATGTGAAATCAACACAGTAATTCCTTTGATGGAGATAAATGTCTGTGATCAGCTGCTTGGGACGGGCTTTTGTTTGAAGCAACTCCTGTCAATATAACCGGAAATCACACTCCCGAACAAATCTTTTTAATAATGTATAAGTAATAACAATTAATATATTGTTAATGACATCTCAACTAAGACTAATAGACATGTAAGGTTTGAATTTAGCTATTACCTACAACTCAAAAAAAAAAGCCACGCCCGTTAAGGCGTGGCTCCGTAAGAACCCTGAAGATGGTTAAATATCAATCAGAATCCTTAACCCCACCTGAATATAGTGGAATGACATCAGCTATTAAAGAGATTAATCCCAAAAAGTATTATTTATTGAATAGAGCTATCCTGAGTAATTCTACATTAATAATCAAAACCTGAATACTTGGATGTAATTCACACCGGTCATTTCAGCTCACACTCTTTCACTCATCTTACAAAAAGTGAGTAATTATTATAATTTCTTTTTCTGTGATATAAATCACATTCGTTTCCCGCATTTAAGTTTACATAGGCAACTTTTCAACTAAACAGACAGGGGAAATTGTAAATGAATCACAGAGATAATAATCAGGAGTTATATACTCCAGGTGCAGGCAAAAACGGCGTCAATCAGGAAAAACAGGAGCTTTATAAAAGAGTCTATATAATTTTATTCTCAATACTTCCGCTCATTCTCCTGTTTGGGCTCGGATTCAGCGCCATATATGATGCAGGAGAACTTCCTGAAAACAGAACAGACCGGGCTGACAATAAAACTGAATTCCAGGATCCGCCACCGCCTCAAGTTTTAAAAGACCTGCTGCTGCCCGGCGACCTTTGGGAGCTGTATCGTGCTGCAAATATCCGGCTTGAACGCAATGAAATCAGGTATGCACGCTCTCCTGCTCAATCTGTGCAGAGCCTGCATAATAGATGGAATGAAGACTTAGCAATGGAAGCGGCACTTCACGCACACGGCAATTGGGATGAAATTCGTACTACCGCAATAGGAACTGTTCGGTATATAGAGCCGAGATCCGGCATGCTCAGGCGTCTGATGGTGAAGATGGAAGACTCAGACATACCCGGGTTTCAGAGATGGGTATACTATCAGTATGAGGACCTGTCCGAACTGGGAATGGACGACCACTTCATCCCCCGGGTAGCTGTTGATGCAGCCAGTGACGGCTCAGAAGCGTACTTTGTCCGGCTTGATCCGGACGGGCTGTCAGGTATAGGCCATTTTGGAAAAACCGGCTGGAGTATCGTCGACGGCAGGAAGATTTTATGGGTTTACACTATCCCAACTACGCAATATAGCACAGCTATTTACAGCCACGAAGAGAGCGGAGATACGGTTACCGTAAAGTTTTACACTACAGCCATGGATTTCCAGGGAGAGTTGAAATACAGTAAAACCGACGGTTCAGGAAGTTTTATGGCCCAGGGTCAAAACGAGAATAAGCCAATTTGCTGGGACTCTGCGATGGTCAACTCAGAGTGTTGAAACACCGGCCTGTTATACCCGCATATACGTGTAAAAAAATCCAACTATTAACCCGAACAGAGGTGGCATCTATCTGCGAATCTGAATTTTTCAACCTTCCTGCGTGTTGAGTGTATTAGGCAACCACTCCATACGTACTCATTATAACAGCGCAAAGTAAATTTAGTATTCAGAAAAAAGGAGCAGCTATGAGTAAGGATAAAAAAACAGAATCGAAAAAAGAGGAAGTGAAAAAGCCGGCAGAGAAGAAGAAAGTGAACGATATAGATCGTCAGCTCGACCAGACGTTTCCGGCCAGCGACCCTCCTTCATATTCGCAACCGGGACGTGATAGAATAAAAGACAAGAAAAAGTCTGACTGACGTTTTTGCCCTTCAGGTTTTGAAACTCTTTTAGCCTCAAATATCACGGCGCTGACCGTGGGGGCAAAAAGTGTACCTGATTCGGAACGCCTGAGGCGGTTGGAAACCCGGCAAGAAGATAATTAAGAAGTTATGTATGCTACAGACACTCCTCAAAGACAGCAGGCTGCCTGCAGATCAACCCTATTTTAGCTCTTTCGCCGGGCATTCCATACTGAGCCTCGCTCGCTATTGATCTCCCCTATACTTGAAAGAGATATTCATTCGTACGCGATAAGCTTCTATTTTACCGTCATTGAGCTTCACATCGAACGATTTCACCTCCGCAATGCGAAGATCCTCAAGCGATTTAGACGCCCTGTTTACAGCGTTGGCCGCTGCTTTCTCCCACGAGTCGCTGCTCGTTCCTACCAGTTCTATGATTTTATATACGCTGTCATCAGACATAATTACTCTCTAATTTATTAAGGTTATAGTGAACTTCTATACTGGAAAAGTAATTAATAAGCGACTGTTTTTAAAACTGAACTGACGAAACCTGACGTAAAACCGCTGTTTTTTTATTAACCACACTCTTTCTGTATAAATTGATTCACTTTTACACACTTTCATCAAGATGAAAAACGGCCTCAACTAAAAAAGAGGAAAGTAAAATTTCATTTGATTTATGTTCGTATATAACTGCAGAGATAATTATCTTTGAAGTCTTGCAATTATTTTATGCAGAAAAGGGCCCGTAGCTCAGCTGGTTAGAGCAGACAACTGATTAGGGTTGGTCGTCACGCTCAAAGCGTGACCGGGCCCGATGGATAAGCGGAATGGTAATACGTTTGATTTAATTTTATTGTAAGGGCCCGTAGCTCAGCTGGTTAGAGCAGTCGACTGATG
>REDT01000319.1 GCA_007693295.1 Balneolaceae bacterium | reverse complement strand
CGGCCAGCGCCAGGAAGAGCAGCAGGGCTATGAGTTTGTTTTCGAGGAAAAAGCGGATTATGGTATTAGTCATGAGACGTTAGTCTTGAGTCGAGAGGGACTCACCCCTCCCGAAGGGATCCCTACGGGGCTGTCCCCCTCTCTTAGCCGCAAAAGCACGGCTAAAAGAGGGGGGACTTCGTGGGGAAGTTGGGTGTTGATTTTGGTTTGGTGGTGTTGGGAGTTTGGGAGGGAGAATAGTCCCCCTTAGAAGGGGGCATGGCTAAATGCGTGTAGCATTTAGCCGGGGGGATGGCTCACGGAGCGTTGATCTAAATCCAGATCAAATTAAAGCTCAGACTCCTTGCTTAACATCTCCCAAAGCCAGCGCTAAACGCGCGGGCTTATCCCCTCCGTCAGCTGACGGAGGGACTTTTGGTTCCTTCCCAGGAAATAAGAAGTGCTACATCAAAAAGGTGTCGTAGAGAAGCCAGAGGGGTGGGTCGTATTGGCCGATTCGGATCTGCTGCTCGTTATTGATCAGCTCATCGGTTGATATAGAAGGTGACAGCATCTCTTTTTCGGTAAGAAACCCGTCGTAATTTTGAGAGGAAGGGATCCACTCTTCATCATCAAGAGCACTGTTTCCAATATCGCAGGCGCAGACAAAACCCCAGTCGCACTCGTGGTGCGCATGAGTTTGATTCTCTGCCATATCTTTTTCAGCATCACTTTCACAGCAGCTGTGATCGGCGGCCATTTCATTGGCAGCCATCTCCATCATGCAGAAATCAACCAGCTGCTTCGCGTGCAGTCCGGTTGGAATCAGAAAGGCCATCAGCAGAAGTGATGCGGATAGTTTGGTAATTACGCGATATGTTGAAGAGGATATTTTCACAGCATAAGAATAGTAAATCTGAGTGGTAAACTTATATTATCCAAAAATATTACACAACTTTGGAGATAAGGCGTACAATCGCTTCAGATGTACGAAAATGAACTTAATTTCGTAAAAAGTCTTTTATAGGAAAATGATAGTTCTAATTTTGAGCTTAGTAAAGTATATTTGAAAGCTTTGATTAATTGATTGTCTACCGTTCAGAGTGAAAAATTGAAGTTTCCCATGACGTTCTCCTTCTCATATGAATAACAGGATTACTGCCAAAAACATGGCCGATTTATACCGTGAGGCGGCAAGCCGTTATAAATCACTCCCGGCATTTGCTACTCGAAAGAAGGAGCTTGAGTGGAATCCCGTCTCATTTGAGGAGCTTTATGAACAAGGCCTGAATCTGGCTACCGGCCTTATTGAAATGGGGGTGGACGCTCGTGAACATGTGGGTCTTTTTGGTGATAACCGGTTTGAATGGATTCTTGCCGACTACGGAGTGCAGCTGTGTGGCGCCGTTGATGTGCCCCGTGGCCGCGATATTACAGATAATGAACTGATCTATATTATTAATCATGCCAGGATTAAAGTAGCATTTGTAGAAACAAAGGCTCTGCTCGATAAATTTATTGAACTTCGCCACGATCTGCCGGGATTAAAAGAGATTATTCTGCTGGACCCAAAAGCTTCAGCTCCTGATTTGGTACATAAACTCGATAACGTTATTCAACTCGGCGCAGCCCTCCGAAAACATGGCGACACCCGGGCTGAAGAGCGAATAGCCGGTATCCAGCCCGATGATCTGTTTACGTTGATCTACACCTCGGGCACAACCGGAAAGCCTAAAGGGGTAATGCTGACTCATGCCAACATGATGTCGCAGGTTAAGGTGATACCCATCGATCTGAACTGTACAGACCGCGTTCTCTCCATCTTGCCCATATGGCACATATTTGAACGCGTTTTTGAAGTATTTTCAATTGCCTGCGGGGTTTGCACCTACTATTCAAATGTGAGGCACCTGGCTGATGATCTGAAGAATGTTGAGCCTACCTTTATGGGCTCGGCACCAAGGCTTTGGGAAAGCCTTTATCAGAAAATCCTTAAAAAAGTTGATAAATCTCACTGGATGAGGCAGTTTCTTTTCCATACAGCCTATTTCCTGAGCCGCCAGTACATGAACTCGATCTATTTTCTTACCGGGAAGGAGCTAAAACAGGAGCCGGCCTCCAAGCTAAAACGAATAGTGCTTTCTCCTTTTCACGCAGTTCGCTGGCTTCTGGTGCTGCCAGTCTACGGATTTTTTAATGTGGCTGTTCTGGAACCTGTTCGCCTCAGCGCAGGCGGATCACTTAAGGCTACAATTTCGGGAGGCGGGGCCCTGCCGGAAGAGATAGACCGGTTTTTTAACTACATCGGAATTCCGGTTCTGGAGGGATATGGCATGACGGAAACGTCACCCGTAATTGCTGTCCGGCTTCATGAGAATATTGTGATTGGTACGGTTGGTCCTCCCATGGAGAATACCGAGGTTCGAATTGTTGATCTCGAAACCAGAGAGGTCATCTATCCAAACAGCGACAAGCCGCATGAAGGCAGGGGGCTTCGCGGTGAAATATGCGTGAAAGGCCCGCAGGTGATGAAAGGCTACTACAGAGAGCCTGATCAGACCAGAAAAACCATTGAGGACGGCTGGCTTCGTACAGGTGATCTTGGAATGATTACGTTTAATGACTGCCTGAAAATACTGGGAAGGTCAAAGGCGACGATCGTCTTGTCGAGTGGTGAAAACCTTGAACCTGAACCGATTGAAATGAAGCTCAATCAAAGCCCCTATATTGAACACTGTATGATTGTTGGTCAGGATAGGAAGTATATCTGTGCTCTTGTTGTACCCAATCTCGAGGGCTTCAGAGATAATGGTATCTCTGCCAACAATCTTGAGGAACTTGCCAAAAAAAGTGAGGCGAAAAGAATTATCCAGCAGGAGATTAAGCAAGTGATTTCAGTTTCCGATGGCTTTAAGCGGTTTGAAATGATCCAGGATGTCAGGCTGATACCGGAAAACTTTACGGTAGGTGAGGAACTGACCAGCCTGTTTAAGATGAAGCGACACGTTATTCAGGATAAATATGGTGATCTGATTGACGAGATGTATAATGGCAAACCGGTAGGGGTGGCTTAGATATGGAATTCACCACGCAACTGCTCTATCCTGTCGACCAGGTTCTATTGGCCGTAATGATCTTTTCGATCATGTTTGGAATGGGAGCCAGCCTCACCATAGATGATTTTAAAACCGTAATCCGGTATCCGCGCGGTATATTAATCGGGTTTCTGTCGCAGTTTGGGTTGATGCCGTTTTTCGCATACGGATTGGCGATCTATTTTGACCTTCCCCCGGCGTATGCCATTGCGCTGATCCTGATCGGCTGCCTGCCGGGAGGAACTACATCCAATATGTTCGCCTATTTTGCCAGAGGTTCGGTGGCCCTCAGCATTGCCATGACCACAGCATCAACGGTAGTGGCCCTTCTTATGATGCCTCTGCTGCTTGAATTTTACACCGTTGACTTTACAAGTGCCGTTTCTGAAGAAATGAAGGCGGCAGGAGAAGGAGCAGAGTTTGTGATACCCACCGCAAATATAATTGGTTCACTTGTCCTGGTACTGGTGCCGGTGGTAATGGGTATGATATTGAGGGCAAAATCGCGGGTATGGGCCAAAACTGCCGAGGATACGGCCGGGTTCATGGGAATTATCGTAATTATCTACCTGATCGGAACCGCCTTTGCCCGGCACAGCGGATTGATGCTTCAGACGCCATCGGAAATCTATATTTCAGCAATCAGTGTGGGCCTGCTTGGATTTTTGTTCGGGTATTGGATGTCGCGGCTTTTCAAACTGTCACCCATATTTCAGAGGGCTATATCTCTTGAAACCGGAATTCAGAACGGACCCATCGCCTTTGCCATAATCCTGCTCAGTTTTGCCGAACCGGTTCAAAGCCAAATGCTGTGGCTGGCCATTCTCTACTCTACCTTTATTGTGATATCGTCATCCTTCATAACGCTCTACTATCGCCGGGTTGGGAAGTTTGACTTTGAGGTTTACAAGAACACTTCCATCCATAACAGGTTGTTTGGAGATGAATATGTGTCGGATTATCCGGATGGATTTTTGCCCAAACGCATTGAGAATGATCCCAGCCAGGGCTTAATTCCTGCACAGAAACGCGACTGAAATGTTGCATGAACGTTATGAGATTTGTTAACATTGTCTTTAATAAAGACAAATAAAACATCTCATGCTTCGACATCTTATCACAGTATCAATAATTGCTGCTGTAATTACTTTTTCAGTCAATGAATCTGCCTACAGCCAGAGAGTGAGCATATCTGTTGAAACCGGCGGTGTTTGGTTCAGTAATAATGAGGTGAGAATCCCTAATGAAGGGGGGACAACCTTTGATATGCTTGAAATTATCGGTTCAGATGCCTCACCTTATCTGCGCCTGTATGCAAGCGTTACCCTTGGCGAGAGGCACACCGTTAGGGCCCTGATTGCACCGCTGAGCAAATCAGGTACAGGCATCTTTGATGAGGATATCTTTTTCGAAGAAACCACGTTCGGTGCGGGGGTTCCGATCGACGGCACGTATCAGTTTAACACCTATCGTTTCACTTACCGCTATACGTTCTACAACCGGAACAACTGGAAACTCGGAGGCGGCGCAGCAGCATTGATACGAGATGCTAAAGTGGAACTGATTCAGCCTGACAGATCCGATTCTAATACCGACCTTGGGTTCGTACCATTGCTTCACGTCTATGCAGAGCGCAATCTGGGAGAGCGTTTATCAATTGTGCTGGATGGTGAATCCCTTGCCGCCAGACAAGGCCGCGCTACTGATGTCTCCCTCACATTCAACTACTCGTTTTCTGAGAGCTGGACGACTCGTGCGGGATACCGGCTGCTGGAGGGTGGGGCAGATGTAGATGATGTATACAATTTTTCATGGATCAATTTTGGTTTGCTGGCATTTCAGTTTACTTTTTGATGGGGCCATTACAGGAGAGGCAATAAACCATTCACAGTGGAATTTCATATCTTAGATTAATAAAGATAAAAACTCGAACTCACGTTAAATCAATTCCATGGAATCCACCAACAAACTAGCCGTACTGATCGACGCCGATAATGCTCAGGCTGCCATTATCGATGGCCTTCTGGCTGAAATTGCCAAATATGGAACGGCCAACGTAAAACGAATTTATGGCGACTGGACCCAGCCGCAACTCAACCGCTGGAAGGAGATTCTGCTTAAGCACTCTATTCAGCCCATTCAGCAGTTCGGATATACAAGGGGCAAAAATTCTACCGACAGCGCCTTGATTATCGATGCCATGGACCTTCTCTACTCCGACAAATTCGACGGTTTCTGCCTCATTTCCAGCGACAGCGACTTCACCAAGCTTGCTGCCAGAATTCGTGAAGCAGGCCTTTTGGTCTATGGATTCGGTGAACAGAAAACACCGGAACCCTTCGTAGCAGCTTGCGATAAGTTTATTTTCACAGAGGTTCTTCAGGATGATGAGGATGAAAAAACACCATCCCGCAAGAGAAAAACAACAAAGGATCTGAAGCAGGACACCAAGCTGATCAACCTGATCCGCAATGCCATTAAAGCGTCATCAGACGAAAGCGGCTGGGCACACCTGGCTCCGGTTGGGAGTTACCTTGCCAAAGCATCAGCGGAGTTTGATCCCCGAAATTACGGCTACAGTAAGCTTGGAGAACTGATCAATGCCACACAGCTTTTTGAGATGGAAGAGCGAAAAGTGGGCGAGGGGCATTCGAAGGCGATCTATGTGAGGGATAAGAGAAAGTAGTTAACCGATGATTGGCGTCCCAAGTCAGCTTGATGAAAATCCAGAGTGTTTCATAATCCGATTCAACTGTTTCCGGTGATGAGATGTGTGGGTTTCTATAAACTCGAGAGCCTGTTTTATGTTTAATGCACCCGCTCTTGGATGAATGTATAGAGCTTTTGATAAGACTTCTCCATCCGCACTATTGATCAACTCTTTCATATCCGAACGAACTTCAGCCCACTCTGAAACCATCGATTCAAAATCAGGATAATCCTCACTCACATCGGCAATTTTCGGCGCTTTAAATTTCAGAGGGAGAATCAGGGCAATTCTTAAAAGCAGATGCCTGAAAAAAGCTCCCGTACCTGTTTTCGGAATGCTTTGATGCTTACTCAATTTCCGCCGTATCAGGATCATGGACTGCTTCTCAGCCGTGACCAAATGACGTAGTACCTGAAGCAGGTTCCATTGGGTGGGTTCGGGATTAAACTGAAGCTGTTCAGTCGAGAGACCGTCGTAGAGCGATAGGATTTCACTCTTTTGGGCTTCGATTCGGGTAAAAACAGAAAGGGTTTTTTGTTTCAAGTTTTGAATCCGGTTTTTTTGTAATGCAGGTTCGTGTATTGTACAAATTTAGCTTAACAGTTTTTTGGATGTTACTTTCAGTGTGGCCACTTACAGATCAAACCTGTATACCGCGTCATTATTCCAGCTCAGTCCGTAAAG
>REDT01000149.1 GCA_007693295.1 Balneolaceae bacterium | reverse complement strand
GATATAGATAATTGATTTTTTCTAAATCTGAGTTCGATTCTAAAATTTCGAAAAAATTGTTTATCGAATTGACACATAAAATATATTTTATCGACCGTACAATCCAAACGAAGGATTTTATAGAATAGGATGCTATGAATAGACCATCAACCTGAATTGACCGAGACTCCAATTTCAGAGCTGAGCTGTTGCGGAACGTTTGGCGTTTAACCAATCTTCTGCGGATCATCAGGCGAGTTCTGTCTCGTATGCCAAATGGTCAACATATCAATTTGGTTGGTTTTTAATTCATAAACCAGCCGATAATTTCCGTGAATAATCTCCCTGATTTCAGGTCGTCTGAACTCTGGGACCATTCTACCACTTTCCGGTTGTTTGCTTAGTTTTTGACATTGCTCAAAAACATCACGTGCCCATTTTAAAGCCGTCGGGACATGGTCAAGGGCAATATAATCGGTACATTCTTCAATACGATCAAGAAAACGATCCGAAAATATTACTTCCATTTAGAGAGATGCTTTTCGATTCTCTGTTTGGCCTCTGCCATCGAATGAGTTTTTCCCTGCTCTACTTGCTGTTTGGCTTCAAGCAAGTCTTCAAGCATCTCTATTTTGTTTGCTAAGCGTTCATACTCTGAAACGTCCATCAGTACAGCGGCACTCTTGCCATGTTGAGTAAGAATAATCGGCTGTTTTTCTTTTTTGAGGCGCTTTATAAAATCTGCCGACCTTTTGCGGAATTCGGAAAGGGGTTCGATGTCTTTTGATATTGAAATATCCATATCAGTACTTTAAAAGATTTATTTTGTACCAATAAAATACTCAATTAGACTTCGATTTACAATGTAAAGAGGGGTAGGTTGGTTACCATACAGTTTTAAACAGAAAAGGCGAAGAGTAAACTTCGCCTTTTTGGATACCGGAAAATGTACTAAGCTTCTCAAGCCAGATTCGCAACCACATCTGATTCCGGGAAAAAATATGCCGCTTCAATTCTGCCATTTTCTGCAGAATCGGAACCGTGCACGATATTTTCGCCCATGCTGTCTGCAAAATCTGCGCGAATGGTACCCTCAGCCGCTTCGGCCGGATTGGTTGCGCCAATAAGTTTGCGAAAATCGGCTACGGCGTTCTCTTTTTCAAGAATCATGGGTACACAGGCTCCGCTGCTCATAAACTCTACGAGTTCACCAAAAAACGGGCGCTCTTTGTGAACAGCATAAAATCCACCGGCTGTCTCTTCAGTGAGTCGTGTCATCTTCATTGCAACAATTTTAAATCCCGCTTTCTGAATTCGGGCGGTAACTTCACCAATCAGATTTTTTTTAACACAGTCGGGTTTCAATATGGTAAGTGTGCGTTCTACTGCCATTCTTTTTATTAGATTTTTGTAACGTTTAATGTTTCCATTCGTCCTATTTAAACAAGATACCAAGATACGGTATAGCGGGTAAAATCACGAACAGGCTTTGTTCGAAAAGGATAAAATTGATGACTAATCATTTTACATATACGTGGCTATTTAAAAGTTTATTAAGTGCAGAGGAAATCTGGCCTGCCATATCCAATACCGACTTTCTCATGAAATCGATTGGAGAGTCGCCCGTAAGGCCAATGAACCTGAGGTTTATTGAGCGTGCCCGTATCTCATCTGATCATTTTGAAAGCCTTGACCTGAAATGCAGGGAGAAGTATCAATGGGAAGCTCCTTATCATCTCAGCATAAAAAGATTCAACAGCGATGGATATTTCCGGCAGCTGCACATCTCAATTCATCTAACCGATACAGACCTGGGTTGTGATGTTTCAATACGTTTTAAGGGCAGAACAAACGGCTTGACAGGGAAGCTGATCGCTTACCGATCGTTCAGTAACAGTTCCAGAAATCGATATGTAAAAACACTCTCTTCTCACGGTTACAACGCTTCAACCGACTCCGAGAGTCCGGTTATCAGAAACTCTCACAATGTGAAGCTGTCTGATTCCTGGAATAAAAGTTTTACTCGGTTAACAGAAAATGGTGTTGATGCCGATCTCTCCGGAAAACTGATTCGTCTTCTTCAAACATCCGACGACCAGCAGTTAAAGAGATTATATCCCATAAGGCTTTCCGAAATATGGGGTCGCTCACTTCAGGGTGTGCTGAAAATGATGTTTCAGGCATCAAAACTGGATATCCTCGATCACAGCTGGATTGTTGACTGCCCGCAATGCAAGCAGCCGGCCAAAAATTTCACAAAATTATCCGGTGTGTGTCCGGATGTGAGCTGCGACACGTGTGGTCATGAATTTGAAACAGACCTTCACCGGTCAGTACACCTCACCTTTAGCCCTAACCCTGCCGTAAGGGAGAAAAGTGGGCTTACATTTGCGCTAAGTAATCCGACACACAATTCGGATATCAGGCTTAAAACTTATTTAGAACCCGGTCAGATTCGCATCATTAAGATTGACCTTAAACGAGGCCGCTACAAAATAACGGACAGTAAAACTGAAGCGATCACCTATATCACCGTTGAACCTGATGGCGATCCTAATGCCTCAATTATCTTTTTCGATGATGATAAAGATATCCAAAACCTCAGGCTCTCGTCCAATCCAAATCTGATTCTATACAATAAGAACCGCTATCCGCTCACAATTGAATGTGAAGACCTGAACCATGAGTTGTATAAGATCTCTCCGGTTGAAGTAACAACACAACCTACCTACTGCAATCTTTTTCCGGGCGAATTGCTTCAGGAAAAAGAACAGCTTTCGGCAAGAGATCTAACGGTACTGTTTACCGATCTATCCAACTCTTCCGATATATACAACACCCGTGGCGACGATTCGGCAACAGGCCTTGTAATGAACCATTTTGATGTGCTTGAAGCGATGATTAACTCTGAAAGAGGCGCCATTGTTAAAACCAATGGAGACTCAGTGATGGCTCTCTTTCCCAAACCCGTCTATGCGGTCCGTGCCTTTCAAAAAGCACAGGAAGCTTTTAAAAACCAAGTGGAAACCCAGCGTTCCATTCTGCTGAAAGGCGGTATTCATACCGGCGATTGCGTTGCTGTAATTCTGAACAACCGTATCGATTACTTCGGGGCTACCGTGAATATCGCTTCCCGGCTGGTTGAGTATGCAAAACCGGAAGAGGTTATCATTTCAAACAGCTCCTATTTGTGTCCCGAATTGCGGGAGTATCTGCATAAGGATCAGGAGGAGCTAAAGATTCAGGAATTCAATACGAAGCTCAAAGGTTTTGAAGGTCAGGTTTTTGAAGTAAAACGCATCAGTTTGCGCAACAGTCCTTTAAGGTTGGTGGTATAGTGCTGGGAAGGCACAGCCTGTATCCGGATTCCTTTTTTTGATTTATTCTCCCTATTCTTAGTCAACTTTTTGACTCAAATGCATAGGATATGACGCCAACAAAACCCCACCCAAGTATCGCCTCCCATACCACCCCCATGGGAGAAAAAAAACGAATCGGCCTGGTTGCCCACGATTATCGAAAAAGAGATTTGATCGATTGGGCCGACTATAACCGCGACATTTTGATGCAGCACGACCTCTACGGGACCGGAACCTCAGGCGGTCTTCTTGCCGATAAGCTGGACCTGCCCGTATACCGGTTCATGAGTGGCCCGCTGGGCGGCGACCTTCAAATCGGGGCGGCTATTGCCGAAACCAGGCTTGATATCCTGATCTTCTTTTGGGATCCCCTCCAGGCACAGCCCCACGATGTTGATGTAAAGGCACTGCTTCGGATCGCCATTGTCTATAACATCCCTCTTGCCTGCAACCGCTCCTCAGCCGACTTTCTCATCACATCTGAACTGATGGGAGAAAAGTACGACCGGTACCTGGTGGATTATGGGGAAAGGCTGAGAGTGCTGAGCAGGGATGAGTGAAGAAATACTCTGCACCTGAGTTCGATTCTAAAATTTCGAAAAGTGGGCTCCTCTCCTTCATAAGGAGGGGTCGGGGGTGGTTCACTGGATTATTTCATGGCCATAAAATATATAAATTAATTCATAGCCTTATCCAACCCTTCCATAGGAATCCCTTAGGAAAACTCACTTAAATCTAACCTGCAATGATAAAGAAAGCATCCCTCTCTATACTTACAGTTTTGATCATTTTGGGAATGATCTTCTGGTGGCAGAGCGGAAGAGTTGTCACCTATGGTCCGGGCATCATGGCGCCGAACGAACCGGTTCAGCTAAACCTGAATGCGGCTGAAGTATTTGACTTCGAAAATTACCGCCTCACCCCTCTTGCCGATTTTGAGGTTCATGCAAGAGTTCTCTCATCAAAAAGATATAAGCGCGGCCGGGAAGCCGACCTATCACCGGTTGATCTTGCCCTTGGATGGGGCAGAATGTCTGATGAAACCGTTATCGATCAGATTCATATACGCCAGCTCAATCGCTTTTACCTCTGGAGGGTAAAACAATTCCCCATACCGCAACGGGAAATAGAAACTCACAGCGCGAATATGCATATGGTACCTGCAAATGATCAGATAAAGCGTGAGCTAAAGCGTGTTCGGAAAGGTGATTTGGTATCATTCAGCGGCAAGCTGGTTCGCATAGATGCCCCCGACGGGTGGCGATGGACAAGCTCACTCACACGTACCGACACCGGCAATGGAGCGTGTGAGCTGGTGTATGTGAAGGGCTTTAAAATTACGACTCCTGAGTAATAAAGCCAGATATCGCCCTGGATTGAAGGGTACATATCTTTCCTTTGATTTACGGCTTGGTGTTTAACCGGCCACGCTTATTCGGAGTAATTTAACAGCTTCAATCATTTTTACAAATCAGATGTATAACAACGCTTTGGGGGGCGTGGTCCGTGTTGAAGCGCTGGTTATTGGCGTTTGTGTTGAATTTTAGCCAAATACGTTAAGATGTTTTTGAAGATTGGTTTTTCTTTTTGCGCTTTCGGAAATATTCCAATACTTCACTGGTAGACATACCTTCCGTGTCAGACGCTATTCTGTCCCGTTCTTTACGGACTGATTTTACGCAGTCAAACTTTTTTTTAGTTGTTGTCTTCATAATCAAAGGCTTCCCTCGGGTTTCTTATTTCTAACGTTTGAAATCCATTTTTAAGATTCACAGCATTATACCCATGAATTCGTTCGATATTTACGATATGTTTAAAATTCCAGCTTACAAGTAAATCTACTTTTTGAAGTGTTGCAATTGCAATATGAAAACAATCGGCTCTGCTTGCTTTTCCAACAACCTCTTCTTTGATATACTGTTCACCTAATAAAATAGCTTCTTCCCATAAATCAATATGTTGAATAATTCTATCCGGTAGTGAATCGACAAATTCATGAACAAATTTAGGAGCTCCTATTAATTCATCATCCACAACGTCTGATTTCAGAAGTATAATATTGTCAGCAATTACCTGATCAAAAAATTTTTGAGTCCAGTAACCGAATTCTTCATCAAACTTGCCACCAAAAACGGAAGTATCAACATAAATAGTTTTCATAACTACAATATACTGTTATGATACTGTGCTGACAATAATAGATGATTTCGATACAATGACAAGGAATTGGTTAGCCCAATAACGGCTCAGGGCATATGCAGCGAGGCGACCAAACCAGAAGTCGAGCAACCAACACTAACTCGTCTGCATGATGCCCTTGTTAGCCATCGAGGTGAACTATAGCTTAGAACCGGAAAAATTTTGCCGGAAATGACGCACTGTTAAGATTTCGATTGTATCAGGGCCAATCTCATAAATGACTCCATAATTTTTATGAACAACGATCTCCCGAATTTTGTCATGCTTGGTTTCTGGTAAAACTCTGCCGGATTCTGGGTTTTGTCTTAATTTTTCGACCTTTGTTTCGAACTGTTCAATAAGAGTTAAAGCAGCATCAGGATTATCTTCAGCAATGTACTCGAGAATTTCTTTGGTTTTGGTTCTTGCAGTGGGCGACCAAATAATTTTCATGATGAATAGTTGGCTCTCAATTCACTAAAAAATTCTTCCTGACTAACACCTTCACCATTATCTAATTCCATTCGTGCAGTGGATAATTCTTCCAATAACTGAATCTTGTCAAGCAATTTTTGATAATCTTCAACATCAATTAATACTGCAGAGCTTTTACCGTGTTGGGTAAGAACAAGTGGTCGATGGTGTGATTTAACTCGCTCTATATACGATGCTGCATTAGCTCGAAAATCTGAGAGTGATCGAATATCTTGATCAAGTTGAATTTGCGACATGATTTGGGAGGATTAATTTAACGTTCTCTTAAATGTACGTAATTTAGAACAAAATATTGTATATAGTTTCTTTCTAAGATTAGGTGGCTAACGGCTTAGGGCATATGTAGCGAGGATACCAAAGAAAAAGTCGAGCAACCAAACGCTAACTCGTCTGCATGATGCCCTTGTTATGAAACCGGTTCTGGTTCCTGAATTAAAACTTCAGCGGGGATACCAAGT
>REDT01000311.1 GCA_007693295.1 Balneolaceae bacterium | reverse complement strand
TGAATTTTTGAAGCATTAACATCTGCAGATCAGGTTCATCATCTACTACTAATATTTTTTGGATCGTACTCATAACTTGGCTTAAAAATTATTTAACTATTGATGATGTTTGTAATCTCACTTTTCAGTGAATTAAAATCTATGGGTTTGGTGAAAAACTCCTTGGCACCCGATTCAATCGCCCTCTGATAATTGTCATTATCACCATAGGCAGATATCATACTAACCTTAATTTCAGGAAATTCATTTTTAATCTTCGATAAAAGTTCGAGTCCCGACATGCCCGGCATGTTAATGTCTGAAAACACGTAAACTACATCAGGGGGCTCTTTGTCCTTTAGAACGTCAAGCGCCTCCTGCCCGGAGAATGCAAATATCATTTCAATGGCTCCACTGCGTATCTCTTTTCTGAATTTTTGCAAAAAGAGCATCTCAACATCCTTCTCATCATCGACAACTAAAAATTTCATAATGTTTATTCTTTATTGTTTTGGGGTAAAGTGATTATAAATTCAGTAAACTGGTTGGGTTCAGAGTTAATCTTCAGGGTTCCTTCATGCATTTTGATGATATCGTAGGTCATCGAAAGGCCAAGGCCGGTTCCGGCACCGGAAGGTTTTGTAGAAAAAAAAGGCTGGAAAATCTTCTCCCGTATTTCACTTGGAATCCCGGCTCCATTATCCTTTATCCGGATTTCAGCATTTTGGCCACCAAAGGATGTGGAAATCTGAAGGTATGGTTTGCGGTCGGCCTGGGATCTGGCAAACTCATCGGCCGCATACATGGCATTATTGATAATATTCAGGAAGGCACGGCTCATATCCTGAGGGATCACTTTTATATGCGGCATGCGTTGATCAAAGTCGGTTTTAATATCCACATTAAAAGATGAGTCGGCCGCTCTCATTGCGTGATATGCCAGCTTTGTATATTCATCCAAAATAGCGTTCAGATTGGTTGGGACCGGTTTGCCGCTTTTTCCACGGCTGTGTAGAAGCATCGACTTTACAATACTGTCGGCCCGCTTACCGTGCTCATAAATCCTTTTGATATTTGATTCAATGTCGTCGAGGATTTCGAGGATTAAGTCCCCTCTTGCCCCGTAGGGTTCCCTATGGGAAGAGGGGTTTAGGGGTGTACTTGCGGGATTTTGATTCGCTTCTGAATCTTTTCCTATGTCAGATTCCGCTACATCCCCCTGTACGGCTTTGCCGTCCTCTCCCCCTTCTAAGGGGGACATTTCCCCCGGTCCCCCGTCCCCGGTTCCCAGTCGCACCTCCTCCCGTATCTCCTCAACCAGTTCCAAAATTACCTCCGAAAAGTTATTCACGAAATTCAGGGGGTTTTTAATCTCGTGCGCTATACCGGCTGTTAATTGGCCAATTGAAGCGAGCTTCTCTTTTTGAATTAGCTGCTGCTGAGCTATTTTAAGATCAGCAAGGGATTTATTGAGCTTTTTTTTCAGGCTCTCTGTTTCAAATTCCAGATTCAGGTTGCCTTCAAGCAATTCGTTTGATGAGATCGTCTCGAAAGCCCCCAAATGATCGGGCATAGAGGTGTGATCATGTAGAAGCAGCCAGGCAGGGTCATCCTGATTTGCATTCTCTGCCCGGGTCCATAAAGCAGTTTGCCGAAGCGTAAGAAGAGTAATCTGTTTTCCCTCCAGCGTAAATTGGATGTCGAACTCCTGCTCAACCAAAGCCTGATTATTCAGGTCTGTGTATTGCCTTGATTTGATATGCACTTTTTTATCATCCGGCAATAGAGCCAATGACTCGGTATAGTAATGGAGTACATGTTCGATACCCTTTTCGAATTCATGAATGGCCGAACCAAAAACGGATGCCTCGGGATGAATCAATTTTCTGAGAGATGGCTCATCCTTATTCAGCATCGCTTCCAGAAGCTTGTCTTGATTAGCGAGTATGAGTTCTTTTTTATTCATAAAGTTTCTTCTAAAGTCAAAAAAGTCGACAACAGAATTTGAAAGTTTTCATAGACACTAATTTAGTTTATCTAAGTGAGAGACTTTTATATCTATGTCGCAATTTGTTGATAACAAGTCCGATCTTTTGGACCGGCTTGATATTTAGAATAAATAAAACATTTTTTTCGACATTAGTGTGATAAAAAGATTGTTCCATCTCATTTTTTTTGCTTTCAGCCGGCCGGCATCTATTTCCACTTCTTCAATTGCTATTTTTCAAACCTGAAGCGCCGGTACAATTCTCCGGCGCGCACTAAAAAGTCGCCCTCCTCAAACACCCTGTTTCCCCGCGAGTCGGGATACCAAAGGGATTGCTCCGGCCGGATTTCAAAAGTGAGAGTTTCTGATTGGCCCGGCTCAAGATAGATTTTCTCAAAATGCTTGAGCTCACGCACGGGTCTGGATACCCTGCCTATAACATTGGTCAGGTACCAGAGTACCGGCTCCTTTCCACCCACATCACCGGTATTCGTTAAGGTAACCGAGGCCGTAATGTGTTCGCCTTCTGCGACTTTACCGGAACTGAGCTGCAGGTCGCTGTACTCAAACGTTGTATAGCTCAATCCGTCGCCGAATGAATAGAGCATGGTACCGGGGTTGGGCTCTTCCAGATGGTTCTGGTTGTCGGGGTGGAAGAAGTAGAGCTCACTCGGCTTATAGTTATAGTTCAGGTAGTGGCCGGTAAACTTCGGGTATGAAACGGGAAGCCTCCCGCTTGGGTTTACAGCCCCGCTCAGCACATTGGCGATGGCCTCGGCTCCTTCAAATCCGGGCAGCCCTGCGTGAATAAAAGCCTCAACCTGATCAATAATGCCGGTGATGATGCGCGGCCTGCCCTGAACAAGCAGAAGCACAACAGGGGTGCCGGAAGAGGCCAGCAGCGCAACTTCATCCCTTTGCGCCCGGGGCAGCGTGAGGTCTGTGATATTGCCCACAAACTCTGAATAGGGCTCCTCGCCGCCGGCATATATGATCACATCCGCAGCGTGCAGGCGTTCGCTAAGCTCAGGTGTCAGGGTTTCGGCACGGTCCGAGATAACGTCGATCCGGGCATCCGGGAACTCCTGCTGCAGGGCTGTGTATATGGTGTGCATATCTTCAGGATAGCGCTCCTCTTCTCTGCCCTGCCAGGCCAGTGTCCAGCCTCCGGCAAGGTTGCGCCTGCTGTTGGCGCTTGGCCCGGCCAGTACGATGTGAGCCGGATCTTCCAGAGGAAGCAGACTATTGGTGTTTTTTAGCAGAACCATCGACTCTCGTGCGGCTTCAAGCGCCTTCTGCCTGTTTTCGCTGCTGCCGATCCTGTCGAACCGGTCATTGCGTGGAAAAGGATTTTCAAAAAGGCCGATTTCAAACTTCAGCCTCAGGATTCTTCGTACCGATTCATCAATCCGCTCTTCACTGATTCGTCCGTCTTTGTAGAGCTCAAGCAGCGAGTCGTAGAAGTTGAGATTGAGTGGATTCATGCTCATGTCGATACCGGCAGTAACCGCCATATAGGTTGCTTCCGTATAGTTTTTGGCCGTGCGGTGGAAGTCGACCAGCTTTCCAACTTCATCCCAGTCGGTAAGCACCACACCCTCAAACCCAAGCTGGTTCCGCAGCATTTCGGTCAGGAACTCAAAAGAGGCGTGCACAGGCGTGCCGTTTACCTCTGAGCTGTTCACCATTACGGTTTTAAGGCCGGCATCCATGGCAGCCAGAAACGGGGGCAGGTGCAGCTCGTAGATCTGCTGCATACCTACCTGTACCTGAGTCTTGTCCCACCCGGAAACGGGATCGGAATATGCGATAAAGTGTTTCGCATTCGAGGCCAGGCGGTAGGGGTAGATCTCCTGGTTATTCTGATATCCCTCAATATAGGCGCGTCCCATCGCGGATACCATGTGCGGATCTTCGCCATAGGTCTCATAGAGGCGAGGCCAGATTGGGTTTACCCCCAGGTCAAGGGTTGGGGCGAAATTCCAGTGGTGCCCGACATCGGCCGATTCCAGGGCGGTAACCCAGCCTGCATTATGGCTGTGATACGGTTCAAAGGTGGCGCCAAGGTTAATAGCATGAGGGAAAATGGTGGTTTCAGACATGTAGCTGGCCCCATGTACATGATCGATTCCGTAGATTATAGGTACGCCCAGCCGGCTCTCCTCCATGGCTACGCGAGTGAGCGTGTCTATAAACTCAAACCATTGCTGCGGTGGTACGGCCTCTCCATTGATAAATGAGCCGACGTGATAATTGCGGATCAGGTTTTTCACCTTCTCTTCATCGATATTGATAATGCCCATGTCGTCGGCATTTATGAGGGAGAAATTGATCTGATTCATCTGTCCAATCTTCTCCTCAATGGTCATCCGGACGAGCAGATCTTCAACACGATCGGCAACGGGCGCATCCGGATCAAGATAGAGCGGAGGGTCTGGATATTGTGGCTCACTGCCTGATGGCGAAGTGAGAAGGAGTGTAGCAATTATTGGGATTAGGCCAAGAAGGCGACTACTGATAGTCATCACAAGTATTATTTTCTTACAAGCTGGGCTTCCAGCTCTTCGAGAGTTTTGTTTTTAGTTTCCGGAACAACCTTCCAAACAAAGATGAGGCCCGCAGCGGCAAAAAGGCCGTAAATCAGAAACGTAAAGCTGCTGCCAATTGTAGCAAGTTCCCAGGGGAACACAAGCTGTACCAAAAAACTGAATGCTGAGTTGATAAAACCTGCGAACGAGATAGCAAGGCCTTTTACCCGGAGCGGGAAGAGTTCGGAAAACATGACCCACATTACAGGGCCCAATGAAATGGCAAAGGAAGCTACGAAGCCCAAAATCCCAAAGAGTATTAACCCGGGATTCACATCTATGGCGGCCTGAATCAAAACGGCCTCATACTCTACTGCGGCTTCTTGTCCCAGCACTTGGACAATGGCCTGTTTAAAATGCACATCACTTTGATACGTAATTCCATACAAGCTGCCAAGCAACTCCTCATCAAGGGGGATTTCGAGTGCTTCTACCTGCTCCGGATCAAGTTGATAGGTAGCTGAATTAAATCCATAGGCCAATAGCATCATAGCCACTGTTATTCCGGTTAATCCGGCAATCAGTAACGGCCTGCGTCCCAGCCTGTCGATAAAAAGTATTGCCAGTACGGTAAACACAACATTGGTGAGCCCAACCAGTACAGCCTGCATAAATGAAGCGTCGGTACCGATTCCTGACTGTTCAAATATCATGGGTGCGTAGAAAAACACAGCGTTGATACCGGTTATCTGCTGAAGAACGGCAAGGGTTACCCCAATTAGAAGTACATACCGAAGGCTGGGATGGAAGATCTCTTTGATGGATACCTTTTCCCTGTGCTCATCAGCTTTGAGGCTCTTTTGTACATCATTTAGCTGCTGTTCAGCTGCATCGCTTCCAACCAGCTTGATAAGCGTGACCCGGGCTTCGTCGATGTTGCCCTTCATAATCTGCCATCTGGGGCTGGCCGGCACAAAAAACAGCCCGATGAAATAGATAATGGCCGGCAGGGTTTCCACGCCCAGCATCCACCGCCACGCATGTTCACCAAGCATCAGCGTCTCGGCCCATGCCGCTCCCGACTGCCCCCACCGAAGAATCAGATAGTTGCTGAAAAAGGCGGCAGAGATGCCGACTACAATATTGAGCTGGTTTAAACTGACCAGCTTACCGCGGATTTTGGCGGGAGAAATTTCAGCGATATACATGGGGGCAATAATCAGTGAGGCGCCCACGCCCAGGCCACCAATCATTCGTGCAATCACAAAAGTGAAGAAGTCGGGAGCCAGCGCCGATCCGATGGCAGATACCCCAAAGAGCACAGCGGCAAGTTTGAGCACAGCTCTTCGGCCAATGCGGTCGCTGAGTGCTCCGGAAAAAAGCATTGCAAGTGTCGCGGTAAGAGTGAGTGACCCAACTGCCCATCCCAGTTCCAGTTTTGTAAGCCCGAATTCAGGCTCAATAAACCGCACGACACCGGAAATAACAGAGGCGTCGAAGCCCATCAAGAAGCCCCCCACTGCAACAATAATTGCTACCCTTGTAGAAAAAAATCGATTGTTTTTCATAATTCCAAACACTTGCCGATGTGTACTTCCTGTTGAGTGATTGCCCGGTAGAACAACAGTTATGGTTTAATAATGCCTTAAAACGATTTCATTCACTGAATACAGCCGTAGTGTTTTTGGTGCCGTCCCTCGAACTCTCAAAATATCATCAGGCTGTACATAACAGAATACACCAATAATTAAATAGTGCAAAAATTTTTTATAGCTGTGAGAATTATTTTCACACTCCCGCGGGCTGCTTATGATGGCTATCCATTCAGGGGCAATGAAATGGTGAATACGGAGCCTTTGCCCGGTTCAGATGTAATATCCAGGCCTCCCCCATGTGCCTTAATAATATCGTTGGTGATACTCAGTCCTAAACCGGTTCCCTGAGTCCCTTTCTTCGTGGTAAAAAACGGCTGCAGGATGTTGTCCTTAATCTCGTCCGGAATGCCCGGGCCGTTGTCTTCGATTTCAAGGATTACTTTCCCGCTATCAGACTTTGTTCGAACGGTTAGTTTTG
>REDT01000172.1 GCA_007693295.1 Balneolaceae bacterium | reverse complement strand
GCTATCGCAAACCGTTACGCACACCTTTACAGATGCGGCTAACCGCATCGTGGCTGTGCAGGCTTTCCAGGTGGGCACATCGAACAACAAAGTCTTTAATGCGTGACTCTTTGTTGAGTTCTTCATAGAGCAGCCGCGCCGCATCTTCCACGAACTTCTGAAAAGCACCGTTCATTTCGGCAAATGCCTGCTCATCTTCTCTTTTCACAATAACCTGTGTTTCGGTTTTAAGAGCCTCACGGCAAATCTGTACCATCTCATCAACAAATATCTCATCCAGCAGCTGTACAGTTACATTAGCTATGCTTCGCTGACTGTGAGGTATTGCGGCAACGTCACGCGTCTCACGGGCATGTTCCGACAACTCGTACGAACACGGGCATGCACTGCTATACTCGAAATCGAGATGCATATAGCTGATGAAGTTATTGAACTCATCAATTTTTCCCTCGATTGATACACTATAGTATTGATACCCCGACAAACCCGATCGAAGGCTCTCCATGAGCATCGGATAATTGAAGGATAGCTTCAAGAAAGCAGTCTCGCTGCCCAGATCATCCTTATATGCCTTCAGGATCTGTTCAAGTTTATCCGGATGAAATACATCATGCTGAAACTTGTAAAAGGTTCGCATAATCCTACCCATATTAATACCCTTCTTGCCGGCATCAAGACCTACGTATCCGTCTACTGACGTCTCGAGAGTTAACAGTTCCCCTTCCGGAGTGGGATATTTTAATGGTAATTTAAAATTTGAAATACCTACTTGTTGAATGGGAACATTGGCTCCTTCAATCAAAGAAGCAGGGCCGTTCTGCAAATCGGGCAGACTCTCTTTGTAGGAATCTGTAACCGTAAATGTAGGATCGTAAAATCTTCTCAGGTTTGTTGTAATCATGGGGTGTTTAATTCTAAGTAATCTTAATTGCCCGATCAGGACAAAATTCTGCAATATTTCGTTCGGTTTCGAACAGCTTAACTGAAAAGAGCGTTGCATTTTCTGAGGCAGCATCATCTACATCCTCTTTCAGCTGATAGTAAAATTCTCTTACAAGATTTTCGGATGTTGGGTTAATCCCTTTCAGGAAGGGGACTTCCAAATTCAGGTTTTTGTGATCACAGGGATCCAGAATTTTTTCTTTTATTATTTGTTTGAGTATACCCAAATCTATCACATAACCGGTTTCAGGATCAGGCTCACCTGCAACGGTTACCTCAATCACGTAATTGTGACCGTGCCAGTTTGGGTTGTTGCACTTACCGTACGTCTTCGTGTTCCACTGATCCGATTTTTCCGGATTGTGCAGCCTGTGAGATGCGTTGAAGTGCTCTTTTCTTGTTACGTAAATCATTGTAGTATTGTAATTAGTTGAACCAAGCTAACACCGGGAAACTCCATACTGTTCCGCCAACCTTCAAAATTACGAAAAGATAACGTGTTTCTGCTCTTTGAATTAAAAAAAGGGAGCTCCATTCCAATAGAGCTCCCTTATGTATGATCAGCACCCTTTGGAGGGCACCGTGAATGTTCGGTTAATTCTGGAATCCTTTCAGAAAATCAATTAAACTCATAACTGAAGGTGAATACATTTTTAAATGTCTGGAAGGCAATAAAAAAGCCTGTCACAAATGATTATGACAGGCTTTTTTTAAAATCGTGGCTCAACTGATTGTTTAATCAGATTCCTGCGTTTTTTCTTCTTCAAACAACGATTCTTGAGCACTCTCTTTTGGTTTTTTTGAAGTTTTCTTCTCCTCTTTTTTTTCAAGAGGTGCTCCATTTGTCGCAGACTTCTCAGACTCTGATTCAAAAATCCCTTCCGGGTATTCTCCACTCGGCCTGTCTCCCAACATTTCACGCAGGTCGATATGATTTAGAACCTCCTTATCAAGAAGTGTCTCAGCCATCTCTTCCAGCTTATCTTTGTGCTTTTCAAGCAGCTCTCGTGTACGTATGTAATTCTTCTGAATAATATTACGTACAGCGCCATCTATTTTTTGAGCAGTATCCTCAGAGTATTTCTTATTGAAACCGAAACTGTTTTCCGAGTTGGAATCTTTAAGTGACAGGTATCCAAGCTCTTCACTCATTCCGTACTCAGCTACCATAGCAAATGCCAGGGTGGTTATTCGTTCAAGATCATTCTGAGCTCCTGTTGAGACGCGGCCAAATATAATCTCTTCTGCAACACGCCCGCCTAGCAGAGCACAGATCTTGTCATCGAGCTCTTCTGTTGTCATCAGGAATCGATCTTCAAGAGGTGTTTGTAGTGTATAACCCAGTGCGGCAAAACCTCTTGGTACAATGCTAACCTTCAACACAGGATCTGTGTATTCAAGATACCATCCCACAATGGCATGACCGGATTCGTGATAGGCTACAATTTTTCGCTCATTCACATTGATAAGTTTATTCTTCTTCTCCAGGCCGGCTACTACCCGTTCAATGGCATCCTGAAAATCGATCATCTCCACTGCTTCCTTATCTCTTCTGGCTGCAAGAAGCGCCGCTTCATTACAAAGATTAGCAAGCTCGGCTCCTGCAAAACCTGGAGTTTGGGAAGCCAGCACCTTAAGATCAATATCTTTCGAAAGCTTCAGTTTCTTTGAATGCACTTCAAGTACCTGCATTCTGCCGTTCAGATCGGGTTTGTCGATCAGAATTTGTCTGTCGAAACGACCCGGGCGAAGCAGTGCTGAATCCAGAATATCCGGGCGGTTCGTTGCCGCCATGATAATCACTCCTTTATCTGAGTTAAAGCCATCCATTTCGCTCAGAAGCTGATTCAGGGTATTTTCCCGTTCATCATTCGAGCTCATCTGCATCCCGCGTCCGCGCGTTCGGCCAATAGAGTCAATTTCATCAATAAATACGATACACGGGGCTTTCTCTTTGGCCTGTTTGAAAAGATCACGAACCCTTGCGGCACCTACACCAACAAACATCTCCACAAAGTCGGAACCACTAAGTGAGAAGAAGGGCACATCTGCTTCGCCGGCAGTAGCTTTTGCAAGCAGTGTTTTACCCGTTCCAGGAGGTCCAACCAGCAGTACACCTTTCGGAAGAGTACCGCCAAGTTTGGTAAATTTCTTTGGATTGCTCAGAAACTCGACAACCTCTTCAACCTCTGCTTTAGCTTCCTGCAGGCCGGCTACGTCTTTAAATGAGACTTTGCTCTGGGTCTGTTTGTCGTATAGTGATGCTTTATTCTTACCAATATTGAGCACCTGCTGCCCGGGGTTCATTCTTTTGAAAATGAAAATCCAGAATGCAATTATCAAAGCAATGGGTATCAGCCATATAAAGATACCGCTGAACCAATCCTCTTCAATCCGAACATCGTACACCACGCCATACTCATCAAACATGGCGCGCACTTCATCACCCTCAAGCATTGTAGTGGTAAACTTATCGGTTGTTGTATCCGATCTGTCCCAACGGCTTTCAGACGGCTGAGGGGGCTCTATGATTCCATCTTCGATGGCTTTTTCAGAAAATGTACCCTCTACCTTTGTGTTATTTACAATCAGTATCTCCTCTACATAGCCTCCCTGCACGTAGTTCAAAAATTCGCTGTACTTGATACGTTCCGAACTCTCGCCGGGCACAAAATAGAAGTTAAACCCAATCAAAACGAGAAACAGAACCACATAGATCCATATTGGAAAACGGGGCGGTTTTTTCTCTCCTTTAGACTGAGAGTCTGATTTTTTATTTGGACTGATTTTTTTAGTCATTTATATATTTTTGATAACAGAATAGATTCGCAATATAACTCTTTTTATAAAACTCTGCGCTTTTTGAACTGTGAATTCTCAGAGATATAGAGTTGCATATACGTTAACGCTCCAATAAACGATTTATTCGAAGTAACTATATTTCAATCTGATAACTTTTATCTTCTCCGGTGTTGATTGTCAACATTTTTTCTTTATCCGTAATTCTCCCGATTACAACAAAATCGTCAAACTCTGCCTTCATTTTTTCCACGATGGGCTCCGGTATGGTGAAAAGCATCTCAAAATCTTCACCGCCATAAAAGGCATACTTATCCACGTCTTCACTCATTTCATCGGCCACAGCTCTTGTTTCAAGTGAAATGGGTATTGCCGGAGAGTAGAGTTCGATACCGCAATTTGATGATTTACCAACCTCTCTCAATTCTGCTATGAGCCCCTGGGTAAGATCAATTATGGCATTGGGGCGAATATCAGATTGATGAATGGCATCTACAAAATCTTTTCTGGCTTTAGGCACCAGCTGGCGCTGAACAACTGCTTCATACTGTTCAAGGTCAGGACTGAACAGTTCCTGATCGCTCTCCTGCCAGGACTGCTTTTCCCGAAGTAAAATTCTCAAACCGGCAAGTGCACCGCCTAAATCCCCGGTCACGCAGATAATGTCTCCTTTTTGAGCACCTTTTCTGTAAATAATATCCTTTTCGTGAACCGAACCAACAGCTGTTACGGAGATCGACAGTATTTGATGGGATGCAGTTGTATCACCCCCTGAAAGTTGAATTTCATAATCCTTACAGGCTGCATCAATTCCCATGTAGATCTGCTCCATCATCTGCACAGAGTAGCGGTTGGGAATTGCTATACTAACCAAAACCTGTTCCGGAATAGCGTTCATGGCATAAATGTCACTCACTGCTGCGGTAACAATTTTATAACCCAGATGGTGAAACGGCGTATAGGTGAGATCAAAATGGACGCCTTCCAGAAATATTTCTGTGGTGGTACAGGTTAAAAACCCTTCTCTTTGAGCCGATACTGAACAATCATCACCAATGCCTTTAATTATTGAGGAATGACCTTTACCCGTATAGGACTTAAATTTTTCAATGAGTGCTGAAAAACCAAGCTCTTGTATTTCCTGAAATTTATTTTTTGACATATTGAAATAAAAAAAGGCATATACCCCAACACAGAATTGGAGCAATGCCTTTAATAGTGTTTAAAAGTGAGATTGTCTAAATCTGTCTTCTGGTCGAGTAATTAATTCGAAGTGTTCCTGCGTGCCTGAGTTCCTGCTGGATATCCGTTACAATGCCAAATTCAGAATCGCGGTCAACTCTCAGTGAGACAATTAGCCGGGGCTCCTCCATCAACTTGTCGTACATGACATTTCTGATCTCGCCCATGTCCTGTACAAGTGCATCGTCAATCTGTACCCTTGTTTCACCGAGGCGTCCTCCGCCCAGGCGCTCAGGGCCAACATAGATATAGCTTACAAGCCTTTTTTCTTCAATTTTCTCGATATTTTCTGCTTCAACAAAATCGATCTGCACCTGCAGTTCAACTTCACGAAGTACAGTAGTTACCATGAAGAAAATCAGCAACATAAAAACTACATCAGGCATAGCTGATGTTGGTACGTTCTGTTTAGTGCTTGCCTGTTTCTTTTTAAATTTTGACATAGTTCCTACCCCTCGTCAGGTTCTGCGATTGATATTTTCTTAGGATACATTTCCTGTATCTCACCTCTTCGTTCACTTCCTCTTTCAAGAGAAGCGAATGGAACACCAAAGCGATCCATAGATGCCTGATGTCTGAGTTCCTCATAGGCACCCATCACCTCATCAAGCATATCTATGTAAACGTTATAGGGTGTACGCCTGTCCGTTTTAATGGATACAATCGCATCATCGGGGGAGTCTGAAAGGTTTGGATCAGCTCCTCTGTTATCTACAAACTGCTTAACGCGGTCTCTAACCTGAGCAATCGCTGCGGGTTCTTCATCAATCAGAACCATTCCCTGTGCATTCACAAGAATGTTCATCAGGTTTCTTTCACGAACCGGTGGCGGCTCGATGTCGTCGGGTATTGGAGGCAGAACCAAACCAATACCAGTGTCGACATCAATTGTAGTAACAACGAGAAAGAAGATCAGTAACAGGAAGGCAATATCTGCAAGAGACGAGCCGTCAATTTCACCACTTTCTCTATTTCGCTTTTTATTAAGCATGCATTTAAAATTTAAATGTTCCGCGAGTTCCTGTTATCATGATACCTAATATCATGACAACCATCATAAACATCATGGTTGCAACACCAGCCTCGTTTAATGTCCCCATTGCAAGGTACGATCCTACAAACACGAGGATGGGTACAAGAAAGATCGACACTTTCTTTATTTCTGACTTTCCATTGATCACGTTCCGTACTCCGGAAAATAATATTCCGATAACGCCAATTCCAATCAGACCTAAAGCTAAACCTATTGCTAAGCTATTAATCATAATTAAATCTATTTAGGTTGTTGCTGTTGAGGTTCAATTTAGGCGTCGTCTTCCGGTGTATCCTGTTCAGGTACAATTTGCTTTCCTTCCTTAAGAAGAACAATTGAGTCGATCAGGGTAATTGATCCCTCTTCCATATCAGAGATTAAACGGTCAATTTTAGATACACAGTAGTTATATCCAATCTGGAGAATAATACCTGCCAGAAGTCCGGCTGCTGTTGTAAGAAGCGCAATCTTAATACCGCGAGCTACAAGGCTCGGAGAGATATCTGCAGCTGCTTCAATCGCATCGAAAGCCTCGATCATACCAACTACGGTACCAAGGAATCCGAGCAGCGGAGCAATGGAGATAAAGAGTGAGAGCCAGACAAGGCCTCTTTCAAGGAAGCTCATTTCAATTGAGCCATACGTTGTAATGGCTTTCTCGGCAGCGTCGATACCTTCATCGGCACGCATTAAACCAGCTTGAAATACAGATGCTACAGGACCCCTTGTTTGAGCACATAGTTCCTGAGCAGCCGGAATCCCTCCGTCTTGCAGTGCTTGTTGTACTTCAAGGATAAACTTACGAGTGTTGATGTCGGCCAGGTTGAGTGTGATGATGCGCTCCAGAAAGATAGCCAAACCTAAAATCAAGGCTATCAGTACAGGCCACATGAACTCACCACCTTCGTTAAATTTTTCTACGATTACATTAAAAAAGCCAGCATCAGCCCCAGCTTGAAGAAAAAAGAGAGCTAAAGATGAAGTCATACGATTACTCCGCGTTATGTTTTGGTTATGAGCTTAAAATTGAAGCAAAATGATAGATCATTTGTAGTTAAATGTCAAAAAACTAAAATTCATTTTATCGACACTTAATATGTATTGATCTGATTAAGCTAAATTTTCAAATTGTTATGAGGGAATATATTAGAACGAACAACTAACTGCCAAATTGAATCTCTGATTTTTTGAATTATTCAGTTAAAGTATATAAAACAAGCGAATCACCCTCTTTATTGCCTCTCCTTGAAATTATTTTAACAAATAGATGCTGTAAAGAGGAGCATAAAAATGAAATTCCACCCTATAAAAACTGATTTCCTTAATTTTTTAACCCGGCCGAACGCGTTGATATCGTTCCAATCCTCGATCCAGAAACTTTTCAAAGTCTGCCGCGCGTGAAAAACCGATCAGTTGATCGAGCACATTCCCTGTGTGCGGGTCTACAATTACATAAGTGGGCAGAGCTACGGTTCCGGTCAGCTCAAATTGAAATCGCTGGTTCTCAGGGCCCTTAGCACCCCCGTCGGTGTAGAGCTTCACCCTCTCCATTTGGCTGAAACGCTGTTCGATATTTTGAAGCGGAAACACGGTCGACTCCATAGCCCGGCAGTTGGTGCAGGTGTATCCGGTAAAGTCGACAAACACCGGCCGGTCTTCTGCAATGGCACGATCTATGGAAATATCGTAATCGTCCGACCATACGCTCTCCTCAGCAGCACCGCCCATGGAGTTGATTGATCTGACCACACTTACATCGGTAGCCTGTCGTGCGGGAAGCCAGGCGTCCCATATACCGAGTGAAGCACCGAGCAGCCCGGGGAGCAAATAAAAACTGAACAGTATAAATGGCATTGCAACCACGAGCCTGCCGGTTGTGATAGATTTCGGCTTCTCTTCTCCATGCAGGGCATAAACTCCGAGTATATATAATCCGGCAAGGAAAAAGAAGGTCATCCACGCTGCAATGCCCAATGGCCTCGTAATAATACCCCACTGCCAGATAATATCTGAATTGGAAAGGAATTTAACAGCTGCGGCAAGTATCACAAACCCAAGAATTACCTTCACCACGTTCATCCATGCGCCACTCTTGGGTAATGCTTCCAAATACCCGGGGAACATTGCAAACAGTACAAACGGGCTGGCAAATGCCGTTGAAAAACCCAGCATACCAATGATGGGATAGAACCATTCCCCTCCCGTGGTAGCAGCCAGTATAGCCCCGACGAACGGTGCCGTACAGGAGAATGAGACCGCACTAATCGTAAAGCCCATAAAAAGCGTGCCGACAAAACCACTGCTCTCGTTACTCTTCTTATTTAACCAATTTGTAAGCTGATAGGGCAGCCTCAGCTCAAACATTCCGAGCAGGCTTACACCAAATAGAACAAACATCAGGCCTATCACCAGGTTCACCCACGGGTTGGAAGCGAACTGGCTCACCCCGCTCACCCCTAAAATGAGAGCGAGCAGCGCCCCTAATGCGGTAAAGATAAAAACGATGGAGAGTCCGAAAATTGCGGCCTGCCCCCAACCGGTTCTCTTATTTTGGCCGCTCTGGTTTGAGAAGTAAGAGACCGTAAGCGGAATCAGCGGAAATACACAGGGGGTTAGCAGAGCAGCAAGACCGGCTGTGATTGCCAGCCATAAATAGGCCCATACATTATCTGAGGGAACTCCGGCGTCACTTGTGAGTTCAAAAACCTCGTCCTGCTGATCAATGGCGGCTTCTGAAAAATCTGTGTATGGATCATCAGCAATTCCAGCCAGCAGAATATCAGCTTCAATCTGTTTGGTTTTGGGCGGCAGGCACGAAACATCATCACATACCTGGTAGAGCACTTCCAGAACTATTCGCTGCTCCCCTTCCAGGTCCGGACGAAAAGCCACAGGAATGGTAAAATCGGCCCGGTTAGAATGCCATCCCAGTTCAGTATTAAAATTGGGATCGAAGGCAAGAATGGCTTTGCTCTCTTTTACTTGTCCGGCCACAGTCATTGAACTGCTGCCTGAAGAGAATGTGGTGGGATAAGGCCCTGCGTCAGGGTCATTTAAAACTGAGTAGAGATGCCACTCACCCTCAATTGTGGCTTCGACAGAAACATTAAAGACCTCCCCCGCTTCAACACGCTCAGGAGAGTGGATGATTTTGTAATCAACCGGGTCAAGAAGTTGACCATATACAAAAAATGGGGATAACGCCCAGAAGGCGATCCCCATAATGATTCCAATTTTATTCATTGTAAATGAATTGAAAAGAATTTGAACGGTTGAACACTCACGTGAGCGAGTTAGTCTTCTTTAACTACCCAAACCTTCACTTTAGGCTTGAGATCGCCTAATAAATCAATGGTAGCCGTGTACTCGCCGAGCGATTTGATTTCCTGATCGAGAGAAATTTTCCTTCTGTCGATGATGATACCACGCTCTTCAAGGGCTTCAGCTATTTGAATATTAGTAACTGTTCCGTGAATTTTGTCGTCTTCGCCAACAGTTGCCGGTATGGTAACGGATGTTGCCTCGAGCGTTTCTGCCAACTCTTTTGCAGCCTCAACTGAAAGTTCGGCACGCAGAGCGGCTTCTCTTTTCAAATGTTCGAACTGACGAATGGCACCCGGTGTAGCGAGTTCTGCTTTCCCTTTCGGGATGAGGTAGTTACGGCCAAAACCCGGTTTAACATCAACCAATTCGCCGGCGGTACCTAATTTTTCTACGTCTTCTTTTAAAATGAGCTTCATAATTTGATTGGTGTCTTATCTCAGGTTTTCAATTACATATGGAATCATAGCCATAAAGCGAGCTCTTTTAACTGCTGTAGAGAGCTGACGCTGATGTCGGGCACTTGTTCCGGTTACGCGCCGGGGAAGAATTTTACCCTGGTCATTTACAAAACGCTCTAATATATCTGTTTGTTTGTAATCGATATATTCAACGCCGGCTGCGGAGAACTTACAATCTTTACTTTTAAGATTTCCTTTTTTCGGATGTGATGGATTATTAATCATTGTTCAGTTTCCTCGCTTAATTATCGTCTTCATTTTCTGTTTCGCCATCTGCATCGTCAAAAATCACAGGCAGATCTCCTTTTTTTCTAAGCTCATAATAACGCTGCATTTTAGCGTCATATTTAAGAGTGAGATATCTCATGATATCATCATTGATTCTCATATTACGCTCTACAACTGCAATAGCGGGCGCAGGAGCATTGAAGTACATATTTACGTAGAAACCTGTACTCTTTTTTTCGATGTCGTAGGCCAGTTTTTTAACGCCCCACTCATCTACTTCGACGATCTCGCCGCTGTTGTCTTCGATTAGCTTATTGACGAAACTTACAAGCTCTGAGAACCGCTCCTCTTCGAGAACGGGATTCAGAATGTAAGTCATCTCATAAAAATCTTTCTTCATTGTATTCTTATTCCTTTGGTTGATTTCCATAATTGGAAACAGTCATCGTGCCGTGCGCCGATAACAGAGCCTTCAAAGATAATGAAAGGCAGGATGAGTCGCAATGAAATGAGAATAACTTTCGAACTGCAAGCAGCCCTCAGTCGTTAAATTATTGGCAACCTGTTAACCGTAACCTTAAACCTGCGGCTTACCGCCGGAAACCGGCACCCGGGCTAGACTGCGTAGTATGAGGTAAGCAGCTCAATCAGCCCTGTGGTTGGCAGTACAGGCTCAATTCCGTAATAGATGGTTGCAAAGGCAAGCAGCACAAGCGTAGCCTTGAACAGAAGCCCCGGACTCTTCATCGTGTACTCTTTGTGGGCTTCCTTAAAGAAAAGAAATACCATGACGCGAAGGTAGTAATACACGCTGGCCGCACTTGCCAGTACGCCGATAATAGCGAGAGGTATCAGATCAGCATTTACAGCTGCTGCAAATACGTAGTACTTGCCGATAAATCCGACAAAAGGCGGAATACCTGCAAGCGAGAAGAGAAATATGGAGAGCATCACTCCCATAATCGGCATCTTAAATCCAAGGCCTGCATAGCTGTCGATTTCCGTGAAATCGAGGCTGTGATTTCTTTCGTAGTAGGCAATCACACCAAATGCCCCAATATTCATAAGTGTATATGCAAACAGGTAGTAGAGTACACCGCTATAACCGGCAGCCGTACCCGCTGCAAGGCCTACCATCAGATACCCTGCGTGTGCGATACTTGAGTAGGCAAGCATTCTTTTTACATTATCCTGAGCCAGTGCAATGAGGTTACCCACAATCATGGTTAAAATGGCTACAACCTGGATTACATTGGTCCAGTCGCCCGAACCCGAACCGGGCAACATCCGGGTGAGCACCAGAATAAACGCTACAAAGGTAGCCGATTTTGCGGCAGTTGCCATAAAGGCTGTAAGCGTAGTCGGTGTTGCCTGGTACACGTCGGGTGTCCACATATGAAAAGGAACAGCTGCAATCTTAAAGAAGATACCTACCAAAAGCAGAGCAGAACCTGCAAGAAACAGAAGTGAACCGTCGGCCGCAGCCGCAATTTCAAGAAGATTGGTTTGCCCTGTGGCACCATATATAAGCGCGATGCCATAGAGCAGAAAGCCGGTGGAAAAAGCGCCAAGAAGAAAATATTTCAGAGCTCCTTCAGCACCCCTCTTTTCGTAGTGCATTAAGCCTGCAAGAACATAGAGCGCAATTGACATGGTTTCCAGACTCACAAAAAGGGTGATCAGGTCATTGGAGACAGCCAAACCCAACATTCCGACGGTGGCAAACAACATCATAGCGTAAACCTCACCGTAATGGAGGCCAAACTCTTCCAAATACTCTTTTGAGATAATCACGCAGAGAAGAGCCCCCAGCAAAACGATTACCGTTCCAAATGCACCAACCCCTCCATATACAATCATCCCGGAAAAAGCAGTTCCAACATCACCAAACAGCGATTGGATTGCCAGACCAAGAGCGATTACAAGCCCGCCAATTGAAACCAGATAGATGGAATTCATTCCTTTTTTAAATGCCGCAAGCATAATCACGATAAGGCTGGCAACCGTAACCACAATACCGGGCAAAAAAGAGGTCAAATCGTGCAAATAATCCATTCTCAGTACGTTTTATAAATCTTGTCTATCGCTTTTGCGAGTTCAATATCTTTTGAAGTAACCTTTCCGCCGGCGTCGTGTGTGCTTAAACTTACCGAGACCGAGTTGTATACATTTTGCCACTCCGGGTGGTGTGCCTGTGCCTCTGCTTCAAATCCAACCCTTACCATAAAAGAGAGAGCCTCTTTAAAATTGTCAAACTTGAGATCGCGGTGAAGTTTATCATCGCTGTGCGACCAGCCATTGAGATTTTCGAGTTCTTTTTTTATTTGATCTGAAGTAAGTGGGTTCATAATCAGTGGTTTAATTTTTTACTATTTGCTCTTGAGTAGACTTAAAATCTTCAACCTTGTAAATTTTGGTTGTCCAGTTCGGCAATTCATTCGCATCGGCCTCTTCCATAATAGTAAGGCTTTTCGCCTCGGAAGAGGTGATAAAGCTATCAACCCAGCCCTCCGAATATTTCATAAAGTCCATCGGCCTCACCCCTATCCATACCATAAATATCACCAGGGGTACCAGCAGGCCTATTTCACGTGCATTCAGGTCGATCAGCTTGTTATTTTCTTCATTTGTAATGGGCCCGAACATCACTCTCTGGTACATCCAAAGCATGTAAACGGCTGCCAGAATTACACCGGTTGTGGCAAGAATGGCATACACTTTATTTGCATAGAGTTCAGAGAAAAACGAGCCGTTTAAAATCAGGAATTCCCCAATAAAACCGTTTAAACCCGGCAACCCAATTGAAGCCAGTGTTGCAATCATAAAGATCACAGCAAATATCGGCATTTTTTTGGCAATACCGCCAAAATCAGAGATCATTCGAGTGTGGCGTCGGTCGTAGATCATCCCCACAATAAGGAAGAGTGCTCCGGTGGCGAGTCCGTGATTGATCATCTGGATAATTGCACCCTGCATGCCCACCGTATTGAATGCAAAGATACCCAGCACTATAAAGCCCATGTGGCTAACCGAAGAGTAGGCCACCAATTTTTTCACATCTTTTTGAACCATGGCAACTAGCGCGCCGTAAATAATACCTATCACCGCCAATACCGCCATCCAGGGGGCAAACTCCATAAAAGCATTTGGGAATACCGGCATGGATACACGAATCAAGCCGTAGGTTCCCAGCTTCAGCATGATGGCTGCCAGCACAACAGAGCCTGCTGTTGGCGCCTCGGTGTGGGCGTATGGCAACCACGTGTGAAAAGGAAAGAGCGGTACCTTAATACAAAATGCCAGGGCAAAAGCGAGAAAGAGCCAGGTTTGCTCTACCAGTCCTATTGTGTATTCGGGGCCGGAAATAAATCTCCAGTCGCTGGTGAATTCAAAAATTCCCGTAGCTGCACCTGCATGATATCCCAGGTAAAGCAGGGCAATCAGCATCAATAGAGATCCAACCAGAGTGTAGATAAAGAATTTAATGGTTGCGCGTATCCGGTCGCTGCCGCCCCATATACCAATCAGAAAATACATCGGGATCAGAGACAGCTCAAAAAAGACGTAGAATACAACCAGGTCGAGGGATGCAAAAACTCCAAGTGATGCTGTTTGAAGCAATAACAGCATGGAGAAATACCCCTTCAGGCTCTTGGTAATCGAAGTCCATGAAGAGAGAATGACGATGGGCCCCATCAGTGTGGTTAACATAAACAGAAGCATGCTCAGCCCGTCGAGCCCAACCAGGTACTTGATATCCATACCCTCAAAAATTGGAGACCCCTCTGTGAGGTACTGCGGAATGGCAGAGTCGGCAATGTTGAAATTAAGCATGAGTGGCAGCGAAAGCAGAAACGCAGCGCTTGTTACCACCAGGCTTACCCACTTGACGGCTTCATCACTCTTCGATAGAAGTACCGCCGCTATTCCAAGCACCGGGAGATAAATAACGATATTTAAAAGAAGCTCCATATTGATCTGTAAATACCTTTAAAAAAGTAACATCGTGAGAACCAGGATTACACCTAAAATGAGATAGAAAGCGTAACTTGTGGTAATTCCAGTTTGAATATATCTGAGAAGACTGCCTGCAAGCCGCACTACACCGCCAACAGCATTTACAAAACCATCTATTATTTTGATGTCAAATACAGCCAAAACCCTGTCGGAAAATCTGACGGTGGGATCTACTATGACACCTTCATATACTTCGTCCAAATTGTATTTCTCTTTCCAAACCTGGTAGACTTCACCAAATCGTTTGGAAATCGCTGCGTCGGACGCTTCCTGCTGCCCATCGCCATACATTCTATAGGAAACATAGACTCCTGCAACAGCTACAGCCGTAGCAAATATCATCAGTCCCCACTCTGCCGGAATTGAAAGAGTAAGGGGAATGTCGGCGGCAACAGGGCTCATATAGCTTCCTATCCAGTTTACTGCCCCCTCTCCACCAAAGGTTTTAGAGATGAAGTTTGGAATTCCAATAAAGCCACCCACAATCGAAAGGCCCGCAAGCGACCAAAGCGGAATGGTCATGGTTGAAGGGCTTTCATGAAGATAAGATTCTGCTTCCTCGGCGCCCTCAACCATATCAGGTAACCGGAATTTACCATGGAAGGTAGTTAATGTAAGCCTGAACATATAAAATGCGGTCAAAAATGCGGTGATGGTTGCAACGCCCCAAAGTATGAAGTACATCGCTCCCGCAAACTCGCCAAAGCCCATATTAAAGGTGTGCATCAAAATTTCATCCTTAGAAAAGAAACCGGCCAGGGGCGGAATACCTGCAATGGCAATGGTTGCAATTATAAATGTCTTATAGGTAGAGGGCATATATTTCCGGAGACCTCCCATGAACCGGATATCCTGCGGATCGAAAGGCACATGCTTTCCTTTATCATGCAGCTTATGCTCCACATGCTGCATAGTGTGAATTACTGATCCTGAACCGAGGAAGAGACACGCCTTGAAAAATGCATGCGTAATCACATGGAATAGCGCCGCGGTGTAGGCACCGGCCCCCAATGCCAGAAACATAAATCCAAGCTGGGAGACCGTCGAATAGGCCAGCACCCCTTTAATATCGTTTTGTGTGATGGCTATGGTGGCTGCCACAATTGCAGTAAGTGCGCCAATCACGGCAATAATCATCATAATTTCAGGACTCATTACATACATTGGCGAGAGCCTTGTAATGAGATAGATTCCTGAGGTAACCATGGTAGCCGCGTGGATAAGGGCAGATACTGACGTGGGGCCGGCCATCGCATCAGGAAGCCACACAAAAAGAGGTATCTGGGCACTTTTACCGGTTGCGCCAATAAACATCAGAAAAGCTACCCAGAAGAGTGCATTGCCTGAAAATGCGTCCAGGTTGGAGAGTATAACATCAAAATTCAGGCTTCCAACGGCATCAAACACCATAAAGATGGCGATGAGGAAGGCAAAGTCGCCAACCCTGTTATACAAAAAGGCTTTCTTCGCCGCGTCCGATTTCAGCATATCGGTGTACCAGAACCCAATAAGCAGGTAAGAACACAACCCTACTCCTTCCCACCCAAGGAAAAGCAGAAGCAGATTATCTGCCATTACCAGGTTCAGCATTGCAAATATAAAGAGGTTCAGAAATGCAAAGAATTTCCAGTAACCGGGGTCATGCGACATGTACCCAATAGAGTAGAGATGAATTAAGGAACCCACACCGGTAACCACCAGCATCATGATAAGTGAGAGTTCATCTATGCGATAGGCTATCTCTGCAGTGAAATTCCCAACTTCAAGCCACGTATAGAGTTTTGCAGTAATTGCACCGCCGCCTCCATTAAAGTTTATAAAGAGGTAGAGTGAAATTAGAAATGGAATAAAAACCGCAAAGTTAGCTAAGGTTCCAATCAGACCTTTCTTATCCCTGTAAGAGTTCGAAGAGAGTCCTAAAAGTCCATTTATAAGAAATCCAAGAAGCGGTAAACCAACAATTAGACTTACGAGCGCTGTGGGTGATTCCATTCAACAGGTTAATTAGTAGTTTGGCGCTATACTGAAGGCTGTAACTTAAGCCACAATTTTACAGGTGGCAAAGATACAAAAATCTATTCCAAGTTAAACTCAAAAGAGAGGAAATATCCCAAAGAATATTTTTATTATCCCTCATCTTGTACAATCAATTTATGGAAGCTTTTGCAAAAACACAGATTGCAAAACACAGTTTGAATTTCACCCCAAGTTACGAACTATTTTAAAGAGCCTGAGAAAACACTCAAGTTTTATTGCAGATGATTGTACTTTTTTGATAAGTTTGGGGCTCTCAAATTATGGGGTAAACGCCTACTACAGCTAACTGATGAATAAGCTATCACTCTTTAGTCTCTCAATGTCCTTCATCTCTCTGATGATATTCTGGATTGTCTTGAGCGGATTCCTGGATGTAATCCATATAAGTTTTGGAGTAATATCCGTGGCTAGCGTGATGTATGTGAACTATAAGCTGAAAACGCACCGGTTTTTTAAGGATGACATGGATGACCTGAGCGAATTGAGGTTTGGGTGGGCTGTCTACTACTTTTTTTGGATGGCAGGGCAAATAATCCTTGCCGGATTTCATGTACTCAATATCATCATCAGGGTAAAAATGCCCATCAAAACGGCTATAATCACTTTTAAAGCAGATCTACCGAGCGCTCATGCAAAAATGATTCTCGGCAATTCCATTACCCTTACCCCGGGCACCTTAACATTAGACATTCAGGGCGATCAATTTACAGTACACGCACTGGACGAATTCTCTTACAAAGGGATAATATCAGACGATATGCCCAAACAGGTTTTACGTTTGTTCTCTTCTGAAGACAGGCAGGTAGTGAGTGATGTGAAGGTTACATTTAAGAAATCAATAGTATAAACCAAAGGATGGAACAGTTTTTTCTATATAGCTCTATTGTTCTTACGATTATTATAGCTGTACCCCTTATCCGTGTGGTACAAGGGCCAACTATTTTCGATCGTCTGCTTGCAACCAATGCAATCGCTACCAAGACTCTAGTGCTGATCTGCCTTATCGGGTTTCTGTTCGACCGGATCGATATGTTTATCGACATCACGCTCGCATATGCCATTCTTGGATTTATAGGATCGTTAACAATTGCGAAGTTTCTGGAATCTCCAAAAACGAGTACAAAAAATGAGTGAGTTACAAATCATTTTAAGTGTGTTCTTGATTGTGAGCGGCATTTTGCTAATGCTGGTTGGCAGTATTGGAATATTGAGGCTACCTGACTTCTTTTCACGTACACACGCCGTAAGCAAGAGCGATACCCTGGGAATTATTTGTGTTATTTTCGGCCTCATTATTTATGAAGGTTTTACTCAAAGCAGTCTCAAACTATTCTTAATCATCCTGTTTATTGTACTCTCAAATCCCGTTGGCTCGCATGCACTTGGGCGTGCAGCGCTTAAAAAGGGACTCACTCCTTTCTTCAGCAGCGATGAAAAAGAGGAGGATAAATTATGATTTGGGAACTGGAACTAGTGATCTACATCTTTCTCCTGATTTCAGCCATCGTCGCTCTTGAAGTCAAAGACCTGCTGGTGGCTGTGGTGATGATGACCGTATTCAGTTTCCTTATGGCGCTTCTATTTGTGGCAATGGGAGCTATCGACGTGGGCTTTACAGAGGCGGTAATTGGTGCAGGCGTAACCGGAATTCTGTTTGTTGTTGTTGTATTTCAAACTTCAAGAAAATCAAACGATTGAAAGCACTTAAAATACTCATATTGATTCTTTTTGCGGGCGTCTTGATCTATGCAGCCAACGACCTCCCTTACCGGGGGGATCCGGATAATCTAATGCATGTTGAAAAGAGCGTCACAAACACACAGGTAAAGGGTAACTATTTTGTGCAAAATGCATATCGCGACGCACGTACTCCAAATATGGTTACCGTTGTTTTAGGCGATTACAGAAGCATTGATACCTTTGGCGAGCAGGTTGTTATCTACACAGCCGGACTCATTACGCTGCTTGTTCTTCGAAGAACCCGAAAGATAAGGAGGGCACTGAAATGAGGAGGCAGTTTGATAGTCCAATAGTTATACTCGGCTCGCGCCTGCTAAGCCCTTACATTATGGTGTTTGGATGGTATGTGATTTTTCATGGACACTACAGCCCCGGCGGCGGTTTCCAGGGAGGTGCACTGTTGGCCGCTTCCATTCTGCTGATCAGGGTTGCCGGCGGACGCAGAATTTCACGCCTTCAAATCCAGGAATTTGCTACTACACCCCTTGCAGTTATAGGTGTGGTAATCTATTTCGCGACCGGCCTGGTATCAATGGCTATGGGCGGATATTTTCTGGACTATGAAATGCTCCCTATACCCGGGCTCGATCCGGCCTGGCTGCGCTACTATGGAATTTTGATTATAGAAATCGGGATTGGGCTGGCTGTGATGGCTATTCTGATTATGATATATGACAATATGGTTAGAGGGGAAGATTATGCTTGATTTTTTTACAGGTCACTACGCCTACTGGTTTACAATTATTCTTCTCTGTGTTGGATTGTATGGAATTTTGTTCAAAAAAAACCTGATCAAAAAAACAATCGGGCTGGCAATACTGCAAATATCTGTTGTGCTTTATTTTGTTTCCATAGCCTCCAAATGGGATGCAACGGTTCCCGTATTAGATCCAAATATTCCGGTCGATCAGGTTGCCAACTACCTTAATCCGCTCCCTCATACACTAATGCTCACCGCCATTGTTGTTGGCGTTGCGACTCTGGGTGTGGCCTTTACACTGTTGATAGCGATCTATAACAGATACAATACCCTTGACGAACAGGAACTGATAGAAAAAATTCAATGATTGAGTCGCATTTGCCAGCTTACATTGCATTAACGTTCGTGCTGTTTTCGGTACTTATTCCGGTGTTCGGGCTATGGAAAAGGGAGCTTTCTCAGCCGTTAGCCGTAATTGGCTCCGGTGTTGCGGCCGCCTTCTCTCTCTATGGATTTATCAACTACCTGAACAACGGTGCTATTCGCTACTACTTTGGAGGCTGGGAACCGCCTATCGGTATTGAATTTGTTTACGACGGGCTCTCCGGATTTTTTGTTCTGGTGATTAACGCTGTTGCCTTTTTTGTATTGATCTACTCCGGTGAACCCTCAAAAAAAGAATTCCCCGGAAAAGAGATGCCCTACTACGCCCTTGCCATGTTGATGATGCTTGGCTTTAACGGGATGATTCTTACGGGCGACCTCTTTAACCTCTACGTTTTTCTGGAAATTGCATCCCTCTCGGGTTACGCATTAATCGCTATCGGCGAAAAGCCTGCTCCCTATGCCGCATTCCGATACCTGATAATCGGTACGGCGGGTGGAACACTCTACCTTCTGGGTGTCGGGTTTCTCTATACCATAACCGGTACGCTCAATATCATAGACATGACGGCCATGATGCCCATGTTCGCCGAGAGCAGTGCTACGGTAGCGGCACTGATACTGATGATTGTGGGTATTGGCGTGAAAGCGGCTCTTTTCCCCATGCATGGCTGGCTGCCCGATTCATACACCTATGCGTGCACCAGCTCTACCGCACTTATTGCGCCAATTGGCACAAAAGTAGCAGCCTATATCCTTTTCAGAATCATTCTCTGGGTGTTTGGTATCGAATTGACCGATGCCGTGGCACCACTCTCTTATGTTGTTGGTGTATTGGCCTGTATTGGGATTTTGTACGGATCTATAATGGCAATTGCACAGTCTGAAATGAAGCGCATGCTGGCATACAGCAGTATTTCACAGATCGGATATATCATCATGGGGCTCAGCCTTGCCAATCCCTGGGGATTTGCCGGTGCCATGCTTCATGTATTGAATCATGCGATCATGAAAGCGTGCCTTTTCATGATCAGCGGAAACCTTCGTCTCAAAGAGGGCCATTCCGACATCAGCCGGTTTGATGACAGCTATCGAAAAAAATATCCCTGGACAATGGCTTCGTTTTCTGTTGCCGCCATCTCGATGGTTGGCCTTCCGCCGCTGGCCGGATTTTTCAGCAAGTGGTACCTGGCGCTTGGAACCATCGACAACAGCAACTGGCTGTTTCTCGCTGTAATCCTGATCAGCTCGCTGCTCAACGCGGTCTACTTCTTCCGAATTCTGGAGAAGGTGTACATGATGGACCCCGAAAAAGGACAGAAAGAGCCTAAAGATGGTACATACAATGAAGTGAAAGCCAGTATGCTCTGGCCCACAACCATTTTTGCAGTGAGCCTGATCGTAATCGGCTTTGCCAATGCGGTGATCGTAGGCATACTGCTGGATATTTTTCCGATGTAAAACAGTTGGCAGTTGGCAGTGCGGATAGTTTGAAAAAAGAATTCTGAAATAAAAGACTTTAAAACCTTAAAAAAACCCGATGGATCTTTCCCTCGTACCTTTAATGGCCATTTTGGTGTCGCTGATAGCGGTTGTACCGATCATGCTGAGTTCGGAAAAGCCGAACCTGCGTGAGTTCTGGACAATACTTGCGGCCCTGATTAAATTCGGCCTGGTGCTGACGCTGCTTCCGGGCGCCCTTGAGGGGAAGTCCGTTGAACTGCACCTGGTAGACCTGGCCCCCGGCCTTCCGCTGGCCCTGAAAGCCGATCCCTTTGGCGTGTTCTTTGCCGTGATCGCCTCCGGCCTCTGGATCTTCACGTCGTTCTATTCCATCGGGTATGTACGCGGAGCAGGCGAACACAAGCAAACCCGTTACTTTGCAAGTTTTGCGGTCTGTTTATCGGCAACCATCGGAATTGCCTTTTCGGCTAACCTTCTTACGTTCATTCTCTTCTACGAAATGCTCACCGTGGCTACCTACCCGCTGGTGATTCACAATGAGAAGAAAGACGGAATTGAAGCCGGTCGCAAGTACCTGGCATTCACACTCACCGCGGGCCTGCTGCTTGTGGCGGCATCGGCGCTGGTGTACCACTACACGGGCACCATCGACTTTACCCCCGGCGGGGTGTTCACCGACGTTGAGCTTCCTCACACCACCATGCTCGTCATTTTTATCCTTTTCCTTGCCGCTGTGGGTGTTAAAGCCGGTATCATGCCGCTTCACGGCTGGCTGCCCGCTGCCATGGCCGCACCCACCCCTGTAAGTGCCCTGCTCCACGCTGTAGCTGTAGTGAAATCGGGCGTATTTGCCGTTACCCGGGTGGTAGGGTTCGTGTTTGGTGTAGACGTAATGGGCGACTATGGGCTGAACGATATCCTCATTGTGCTTTCCGGTGCCACCATCATCCTGGCATCGCTCATTGCCTTTGCCCAGGATAATCTCAAGCAGCGGCTGGCCTACTCAACCGTGGCTCATCTCTCCTACATTGTACTTGGAGTGGCGCTGCTCACTCCGTTTGGCATGCAGGGAGGCATCATGCATATTGCGGCTCACGCCACATTAAAGATCACTCTCTTCTTCTGTGCTGGTGCTATTTACGTGAACCTGAAACGTAAAAACATCAGCAACCTGAACGGCATTGCCAAAGTGATGCCGTGGACAATGGGTGCCTTCACCATTGGTTCCATGGGCCTGGCAGGCATCCCGCCAATTAATGGGTTTTTCAGTAAGTGGACGCTCGCTCTCGGCTCGCTTGAAGGCGAGATGGTGATTCCCGTAATTATCCTTGTGGTGAGCGGCCTGCTGAATGTGGGTTACTTCTTTCCAATCATCTACCGGGCTTATTTCAAACCGGGTGAAGGCCTCGAAGGGTACGGAGAAGCATCACCGCTGATGGTGGTACCGATTATGGTAACTGCCGTACTCTCTGTGCTGTTCGGCCTTTTTCCGAATCTCTTTTTCGGACTATACGATCTGGCCGTGGATGTCAGTTTGTCACTTTTTAACACAGCATCCCCATGAAAACCATTCACTGGATCATACTTGGAATTATTTTCGTGATCACGCTGGTGCTTGAATTCACCGTACTGGCCGGTTACGACAGCCACTGGTGGAATGCCATCCCCGCATTCTATGCCATTTTCGGTTTTGTGATGTGTCTTGCCCTGATCTTCTCGGCTAAGCTTATCGCCAAAAAAATTCTTAACCGCGACATCAATTACTATGATTGAGTTTCTCGCCATACCGGGTGTACTTTTAATCGCAGGGGCAGCACTTCTTACGCTGTTTCCGGAAAGAGTGCGGCCTGCCCTGTTTCTGGTATTTCCTGTAATTGCAATTGCCATAATCTTTACAAGGCCCGACGGCTACAGTGTAGCCGGGGCATTGCTTCAGTACGATCTGGTTTTGATGCAGACCGATACCCTGAGCAACCTGTTCGGGTTTATATTTGCGGGCGGGGCGCTGGTGGCAGGAATTTATGCCTATCACATGCGGGAGCTTGGGCAACAGGTCTGCGCGCTTGCCTATGCCGGTGGTGCATTGGGTGTAATTTATGCGGGTGATCTGCTCACGCTCATCATCTATTGGGAGATCATGGCCGTTGCCTCAACGTGGCTGATCTGGGCAAAACGAACGCCCGAGACCAACGGCGCCGGGATGCGTTACCTGATCTACCACGTGCTTGGCGGCGGACTTCTGTTTGCAGGCATTCTCTGGCATTCGGTTGCCACGGGGTCTATCGCAGTAGAGTCGATACCTGCCGAGTACACTCCTGCAAATGTGCTTATGCTGCTGGGCGTGGCCGTGAATGCAGCCATCATACCGCTGCACACATGGCTTTCCGATGCTTATCCAAAGGCCACCATGACCGGCACCATATTCATGAGCATCTTTACGACAAAGACCGCGGTCTATGTTCTGATCCGCATGTTTGCCGGTTGGGAGCTGCTCATCTTTTTCGGCGCGGCTATGGCACTGTACGGAATTTATTACGCGATTATCTGTAAGGATATGCGTGAGATTCTCTCCTATCACATTATAAGCCAGGTGGGTTACATGGTGTGTGCCATAGGTGTTGGCACCGATCTGGCACTGAACGGAGCTGCGGCACATGCCTATAATAATATCCTCTACAAGTCGCTGATGTTCATGGCGGTAACGGCAGTGATGTACTCGGCCGGCACAAGCAAAATGTTTCACCTGGGTGGCCTCTATAAAAAAATGCCATGGGTGCTCACACTCTATGTGATTGGTGGCCTCTCTATCTCCGGTATACCGCTGTTTGCCGGTTTTGTAAGCAAGGGCATGGTAATTGATGCCGCCGGATATGGTGGTCACGAAACCATCATGCTGGTGCTGCTGGTGGCTTCTGTGGGTACCTGGCTCAGCGTTGGGCTCAAGCTCCCATATTTCACCTGGTTCAACAAGTCCGATTATGAAGGCGAACTGAAGCCGGTTCCGGTTAACATGTACATAGCAATGGGCATCCTTGCCTTTGCCTGTATTTTTTACGGCATCTTCCCGAGTGCGCTCTACGCCTGGCTGCCTCACGCCATGGATTATGAGCCCTACACCGTATACCATGTGGTTGAAATCACCCAGATCGCCCTGCTCACGTTTGTGGTTTTCTGGTGGATGAAAAAGAAACTGGCTCCGGAACTTACCACCGTTCTCGATCTCGACTGGTTCTATCGCAAGGTGGCTCCCGCCACACGCCTGATATTTGTGCAAAATGTAAATTCATTCTTTGCCAGAGTAGAAGATGGCATTCAATATTCTGCGCGATACTTCGCAAGGAAATTCCAAAACCCGATGCGATGGCTCAATCCGTTTTCTGACGAAAAAAACGAGGCCTCCTCCTACAGCCCGTCTATGGAGGTGGTGATGAGCTTTATCCTTCTCGGATTTTTGGTCTTTGCAGTGGTATATTTTACATAGCTCAAAACACTACACATCAACCCCTTGCCCCTTCCTCCATCGGAATCACTACGCGGAATGTGGAACTTTCAATAATTAGATTCATGAATCGAACCGAGATTTGCAGCTAAATCCGGGCTATTTCTTTTTCCACACCCAACCCATGCTTCCAACGTTTGAGTATAAGAGAAAGGATCGGAGAAGATTATCTATTCAAGGCCGTTAAAACCTCTACACACACTTTGAAATAATCCCATTATCCCTTAGCATAGATATACAGATATAATCTAAACCCTTTTTAATAGGCACATGAAGTTATTCTGCTTCATACTTTCTCTGTTTATTTGCTTCGGCTCACAAGCTGCTCAAAGCCAGACTCTACAGCAGACCGAGACGGACGCAACACTCCATGCCGTCTGGTTTGTGGATAATAATATCGGCTGGGCCGTGGGTGAACGGGGTACGATACTTCAAACACAAAATAGCGGCGAAACCTGGACGCTTCAACAACCCCGTACCAGAGACCACCTCTACTCGATTCATTTCTTTGATGAATTTACCGGCTGGATTGCCGGGCAAGACAACCTGATTCTCTACACCAATAACGGTGGCAATACCTGGTCGGAACAAAGACCCAGTCCCGTTAGCGGGCAGGATCTGACCACTCTCCACTTTTTCGACTGGAAACGGGGCTTAGCTGCCGGCGGGCCGGGCGGAGGGGTTTTCTTCACAGAGAATACCGGCACCACCTGGTCGAGAAGGGCTTCATTCGGGAACACTGTATCCGTTCAAACCATTACTTTTCAAAGAGATCAGCAGGGATGGGCAGCCTATAACAATACAATACACCTGACCGATGACAGGGGACGAAACTGGTCTGAGGCAACTTATTTTACAGATGAAGAAGATTACAGGGTTAAAAACCTCCACTTTTTAAATTCTACTAAAGGATGGGCTATAGGTGCAGTCGGTTCTGATGGAATGGTACTGCAGACCGTTGATGGAGGAAATGAGTGGAGAGTGCGAGCCAATCTACCGGGACAAATACCTTTAGCAATTCATTTTTACAGTGAAAACCTGGGGCAGATCATCGCAGCCAACGGTTCACAGCTTATCACAAGGGATGGGGGCATAAGCTGGGAGACAAAAATACCGGGTACTTCCAGATCCATTCACGATGCATATTTCACTGCAGATGGAACCTCCTGGGCGGCAGGTGAAGGAGGAACAATTCTGAAATATGAGCCCCCTGAATTCGACGACCTGGAAGTTACTTCCGAAATTTACCCGATGGTAGAAATTGCTGATGAGGATGAAGCTGTTGATCTGCTGAACCGGGCACTTCGATATGCCGAAGGCGCTGAGAAGAGGGACAATATCGCATCCAGAAAACCGCATTATGTTCGCCTGCGCGGCGCAGTAGATAATGTCCGGCAGTACTACAGGGATCGCGAAATACCCGGATACATTTCTGAAAGAGTAAATTTACTTATCACCCATTATTGGGCATTAGAGCACAATGCAGGAGCTGAAATCTTTAACCGGACAGCAGAGATCCTTCCTGACTCACTTCATCTTATGCAAAAAGCCAGAGACCATTTTGGTAATGCAACGGTTATCCAGCCCGACAGCGCCGTGAGCTATCTCTCTCTTGCAACGGCACATGATAACCTGGACGATCTGACCGGGGCTATTCGAGCCATGGAAACCGGTATTGAGCGTCTTGAGCCACCGGAGATCAAGCACTACGACTATCTCTTCACCCTTTATGAACGAAAAGGCCGAAGTTCCGATGCTCTTCAGATTGCAGAAAAGGCGTCAGACCGCTATCCGGATAGTCCTATTTTTCTGCAGTATCTGACCGATTTACATATCGAAGCCGGTGAAACTGATAAAGCTCTTGAATATCTCGACAGATTGATTGATCTCGATCCGGATGATCCGGACTACCGGTTTGTGCGGGGCTCACAGACCTTTCTGATCGGGCATGAATATCTCAGCAGAGCGCTGGAAAGATATGAAGTTGTATGGAGGCTCACGGAACGTCAGCAGAGACCTCTCCCCGCCAACGAAATGCGAGAGCTTGAGGCAGAAACCCGAAGAGTGACCCGGGAAGCAGAACGTCTTGAAGGGGAAGCAAATCTCTATACTACAGAGGCAATTCGGGATTTGAAACGGGTAACCGATCTGCGCCCTGACGATGATTCTGCTTTTGGATACCTTGGCATGATCCATTATAATCGCGCTGCCATCCTGGAAGAGATTCGGCTGCTCACCCCCGATTTTGATGAAGCACAGGCCATCGAAGAGAAAATTAACCGGGAGCTTCTGCAGGCTAAAGATCAGTATGAAAAAGCCACAAGCCTAAATCCTGCAAACCGCGACTATTGGGAGACACTCTACCAGATCTATCTGTTCTTGGGTATGTACAGTGATGCGGAGCGGATCAGTAACCGTTTTTGATTTCTGATTTAGCACTACAACCATCTTTCACAAAGTTTAAGCGTATGAATTCCTTGTCCGTTTCGGGTTTTCAAGGTACAGGGCGCACGGCACACGGTAAAGGGTAGTGGGAAAGACCAGGCGGCGTCTGGAAGTACCTTAGTCAAGAATGGATTGCATATAAGACCGCAAGATTTATCCCGTGAATATTCGGTTCGAAATCCCGTGAACCAACCTCCGATTCTGTTCTGTAGTTTTGCCTGGATAGATGCGGAGGTTGTAGTGGGTAACCACCGAACCCGAGCCTGCCCGGGCTGTGTGATTGCGCGCCTTCAGCGCTTGGGATTTGGTAAGATTTTAAGTTCATGCTCACAGCCAGAACTGCCTGGAAATTCAACCCCGAATGGGGTTGAATGATTAGCCCCGTGCGCAGCTCGGGGTAAAGATGCGAAGCAAATGAGCCCCGAGGCGAGATTTGGATCAGAGCTCAGGTATTATCGAGGGGTAGCGGGAAAGACCCTTTGCCGCCTGCAAGTACCCCGGCAAAGGATGTGTTTCATAACATGACGTGGGATTGATCCCGCGATTCTATAGCCCGGAACCACGTGAACTAACCTCCGATGTAATTTCATGATTCTGCGTGAATCGATGCGGAGGTTGTAGTGGGCGGCCACCGAACCCGGAGTGAAACACGTGCTATTTCAGTGGTAAGAAACAGAGCCCAGATAATATGTCCTGTAGGGACATGTGATCGGTAACAGCAAAGATACGAACTATCCCGGTCTACGTTCCGTCAGTTAGGAACGTCTGATGAATCGAAGGCATCTATATCAGCCAAGAAGTGAATGATGTGAGTACCCATGCCAACGGCACGCCTATGGGGCACTAATCAACAATTAGTCTCATTTTTTTCGGATTTCTGCCTATTGCAATTCAAATGATTCCTCTCCTTTCGTTTTGCCGATACCATAAAACCTGCAAATCCATTACCTTGAAGTGCTTTCATAAAGAAGCTGCGGGCAACTGTTCTTTT
>REDT01000105.1 GCA_007693295.1 Balneolaceae bacterium | reverse complement strand
TGACGTCAGAACAGGAACCGGATTCAGACTAGCCGATGAAACAGTGACACGGCTTCAGATTACCGCTTCTGAGTATCCGCTGGAAGTAATGGTTAATGCGGGGGAGGGAGCAAAATTTTTATATCGTATCCGGGCAATAGACGGCGATAATGAAATTCATTTCAACCTGTCATATGGCATCCCTGAACGCATTGATAAGCAGTATTCTGCTCTCTACCTGGAAAAAGTATCCGACGGAGAAATGGTATTTGAAACCGGGATTTTTCCAAATTTTCCAAATCCGTTTAACCCTTCCACGAACATTCGCTATCAGCTTTCTCAGCAGTCTGACGTCATTGTCAATGTATTTGACGTAGTAGGAAGGAAAGTAGCTACACTTGTTGATGAGCAACAGGTGGCCGGTATATACCAGGTTCAGTTCGATGGGAGAAATTTGGCATCTGGAGTGTATATGCTGAGAATTCAGGCCGGCAGTTATGTTAATGTTCAAAAAATCACCTTAATCAAGTAAGCCATGAAAAGATTAATAATATCTTCATTCACATTAGCAATAGTAATAGCGTATGCTGCCGGTTGCGGAAGTTCCACCGATGCCAATGGGGGAGATCCGCCGCCACCTCCCCCGGTTAAATATACTCTATCAACCGAAGTTGTGCCGTCGGGTGCAGGAACAATTACACCTGCTTCCGGTGATTTTGATGAAGGTTCGCAACAGAGTATTGAGGCTCTTTCAAATGACGGATTTGAATTTGATGCCTGGGGTGGAAGCATAGAATCGGAAGACAATCCTCTTAATTTTACGATGGATTCAAATAAAGAGCTAACAGCTAACTTTCTGGACATACGATCAACCTATAGTGTAAATTTGATCGCGGCAGATCCGGAAAATGAGATAGAGCTGGAATTTGGTCAAGCAGATGGAGCATCCGATGGCTTTGATGAAGGACTTGATGAATACGCTCCGCCTGCACCTCCACAAGGAGCCCTGCATGTATGGTTTGAAAGTGATGGCGAAAGTTACTTTACAGATTACCGCAACCGAAATGAAAAAGAAGTCACCTGGAGGTTATATCTGCAACCTGGAGAGGGCTCCTTGATCCAGCTAACCTGGACTCCGGATATTGAGCGTGCAGAAGGGAAACTTATCCTTACTGATGCTGATGGAAGCTTTGAACTGGATATGTTTGCCGAAGATAGTTACGAAGTGGATGCCGATGACGTGGAGCTTCTGCTGATTGAGTATAAACTTTAGGTAAAGGATCCCTCGACTCCTCGACTGACGAGTGGCTCTGCCCAAAAACAATGATCTATCCCAAACCACTCGTCTGTAGAGTTCATCAGGGTATGGCGTTTAGTTCCGAGATACAAGAGCAAGGATATTGAGCTCATTCCCGCAACTCGTTAGACGACTGAACGCGTCGCGGCCCTGGCATATTTTTCCCAAAGTCGTCAGACGAGGAACCCTCGACTCCTCGACTGACGAGTGGATCTACCCAAAACCAGTGGCCTGCACACAACCACTCGTCTGTAGAGTTCTTCATGGCAAGAAGCCTTGTTTCGATATGCAAGAGCAGGAATTATGAGCTCAACCCCGGAACTCGTCAGACGACTAAACGCGCCGTGGCTTTAGCTTTACTTTTCCCAAAGTCGTCAGACGAGGGAAAGCCCGATCCTTCCCCGCTCCAGATCAATATTGGTGATCTCCACATTAATTATATCTCCCACGGCCACCACCTCATGAGGATCCGAAACCCGTTCACGCCCTTTTCGCATTTGTGAGATATGCAGCAGGCCATCCTGCTTTACGCCGATATCCACAAAAGCCCCAAAATCGACCACGTTGCGAACGGTGCCCTCCAGTTTCATTCCGGTGGACAAGTCTTCCATTTTTACCACATCCTGCCTCAGAATAGGTTTGGGCATGGATTCCCGGGGATCGCGTCCCGGTTTTTGAAGGTTTTCAATAATCAATTCCAGGGTAGGGACGCCCACACCGATTTTGGCTGCAATTTCACTCATATTGATCCCTGAAAATGTGGATTCAATCTTTTTCTGCTGATCACTCAGTTTTTCAATATCGATTCCAAACAGATTGCAAAGTTTTTCGGTGGCTTCGTAGCTCTCTGGGTGAATTGCGGTGTTGTCGAGAGGGTGATCGCCATCGGGAATTCTCATGAATCCGGCTGCCTGCTGGAACCGGAAATCACCCACACCGGCAATCTCTTTAATCTCCTCGCGGCTTTTGAACCGTCCTTTTTTCTCACGCTGATCCACGATGTTCTTTGCCACTTTACGACTCAGTCCGGAAATATGCGTCAGCAGTGAAGCACTTGCTGTATTCAGATTCACTCCAACTTCATTCACGCAGCTCTCCACTACATCATCCAGTTTTTTTGCAAGCTGTGTCTGGTTGATATCGTGCTGGTATAGTCCAACACCGATTGATTTGGGATCGATTTTCACCAGTTCGGCGAGTGGATCCTGCGCCCGGCGTGCAATCGAGATATTGCCGCGCTGAGCCGCATCCAGATCGGGAAACTCCTCACGTGCCACGGCTGATGCCGAATAGACGGAAGCGCCCGCCTCACTGATAATCAGATAGTTCAGAACTTCATCTTTATTCTTCTCTTTTCGGGCCTGTATGACGTCTGCAATAAACTGCTCCGTCTCACGGCTGCCTGTGCCGTTTCCAATGGCAATCAAGGTGACTTTATACTTATCGATCAACTTGTTGACCACTTCTGCACTTTCCGCAATTTTCTTTTGAGGCGGGGTAGGGTAGATGGTGGTTCCTTCCTGATAGGTCCCGATATCATCAATCACCGCAACCTTGCAGCCTGTTCGGTAGGCAGGGTCAACTCCCATCACCACCTGGTCTTTGAGAGGCGGCTGCAGCAAAAGGTTTTTCAGGTTGGTGGCAAATGTTTGTATGGCGTGTTCATCGGCTATTTCTGTCAACTCGTTGCGAAGTTCCCGCTCCAGTGACGGTACCAAAAGCCGCTTAAAGGCGTCTTCTACCGCATCCTGCATGTAGGGCGTGAAAATGGAGCGGTCGTTGGATAGAACAACATTATCCAGGCTTTCGAGAGTACGTTCTGTATCCAGCTCAAGGTTAACAAATAAAACATTTTCACGTTCACCGCGGTTCAGGGCTAATACCTGGTGTGGCTTCAGGTGTACTACCCGGCTGCTGTACTCATAGTAGTCTTCAAAATTTGTGCGATCTTTGATAACCGGGTTCTTCTCCGATTTAATCACTCCCTGCTTGCGCATAATTGTGCGCAGCTTGTCACGAACCTCAACGGATTCATTAATCCACTCAGCAACTATATCAAGAGATGTTTTCAGGGCGGTTTCTGCATCCGGCAGGCCGTGCTCTTCACTGATGTACTCTTTTGCATAATCCAGTGGCTCGCCTTTTTCGATCTCCTGATCCCAGATCAGCTTTGCTAGTGGCTCTAGACCTTTCTCTTTGGCCATGTCGCCACGGGTTTTCTTCTTTCTCTTGTAAGGCAGGTACAGATCCTCAAGAGTTTTCAGGTCACGACAAGCGGTTATCTTCTCCTCCAGCTCGGCAGTGAGCTTGTCCTGCTCTTTAATCGCTTTCAAAATGGTCTTCTTGCGATCCTCCAGCGTCCGGTGAAATTCTATCATATCGCGAACGGAACGCAGCTGCTCTTCATCAAGGCCTCCTGTAGCCTCCAGCCGGTAGCGGGCCAGGAAGGGGATAGTAGCCCCTTCATCGATTAACCCGGCAACGGTTTGAACCTGTTTGGGTGAGAGGGAAAGTGTGGATGCTATGTGGCTGAATATCTGGGTGTCGGTCATTGGTAAGTACTGCTTGAAATTAAATCGGTTACTGAAGGTAGTGAATTGGTTCGATCGTTATCAATATTGAGGGATTGGAAATGATAGAATTCTTAATTATTCAAAAAAAGAAAAAGAATGAGAGATTTTTCAAAATATCTACGCTTTATAGGGTGAACAAACTTTAAGAAAGAGGATAGTAGCTTTGCGTTGGACAAATATCCAATTATGTAAAATATTTATTTTTCTTTGGTTATGGGTTGGTATTTCGGATGTGTTACTCGCACAGGAAAGCTCATTTTGGAGAAATAATGACATCGAAACGTTCTCGACAGGGGGATCACTCTCGTTTACAGCCAGTGCGTATACTGTTGATGGGATCGAAAACCGAAGAGCACCGGGCATGATTCAAACCAATGCCAACCTGAATTTTACGGTTTTGGGGCTTAGCTCCGGTATAGGCATAAATTACTCAACTGATGAGAGTGGTCTGAGGCAAAACATGAATACCTTTCATTATAATGCGGGATGGAGGTGGCTGGTCCTTCAGGTTGGTGACATGAACACAAGGTTTTCTTCATATGGGCTTAGTGGTGCCACGGTTCGCGGCGGGTATATTCGGGCAACTCCCGGCGACTTTTTGGTAGAACTGATCGGCGGCAGGTCGAAAAGAGCTGTGCGGCCAAGTATAGAAACCGGCTTCAGGGAACCTGCTTTCGAACAATGGTCGTATGGAGCCAAGGTTGGATATGGAAGAAGCCGCCGCTCCTATTTTTTTCTGAGCTCATTCTATTCGAGAGACAGCCGCACGTCACTGAATGGAACCAACCTGGATATCGACCCCCGTGAAAATCTGACCCTAACGCCTGATTTTCAGGTACGTTTTTGGGACGGGAGGATTACGATTGCAAGTGAGGCAACAGCTTCTGTATTTACAAACAATCTGAACAGCAGTACCATATCGTTTGATGATTTACCCATTCCCGGTTTTCTGGGAGCTTTTTATACACCGCGCTCGAGCAGCAGAATTAACTATGCAGGCAATGCAAACATAGATTTCGTGTTCGATATGTTTTCGCTTGGAATGGGCTATGAGAGAATACAGCCGGGATTTGAATCCCTGGGATCAGGCCGGATCAGAGACGATATAGAAAAAGTTTCAATGAGCCCAACAATACGCTTTCTGGATAACAGGGTGAGCGTGAGCACAAATATTTCTCACAGCCGAGATAATCTTCTTGGAAATCGCTTTCAGACACAGCAAAACACCGGTGCGGGAGCAAATATTCAGTATACCATATCTGAGAACCTCTCCCTGAACACAAGTTATAACCTGATTCTGAACCGGGTAAAGCCCGATTCTGATGACGATTTCGCGGGGTTTGGCCAAACACAAACCTCACATAACCTGATGCTGATGCCAAACCTTGTGATCATGGCAGAAGAGATAACCCATAATATTTCAATTACGGCTGGCTATCTGACGATTGCAAGTAAATTCGATGGCGAAGGAAGTGAGTTGCAGGATGAATTCTTATCACAGTCGTACACCGGAGGTGCAAGCTACTCAATTACACTCCCTTCCGGGCTTACGCTGTCGAAGAATTCTACCTACATGCGTAACGATTCGGACGATCTGGAGATCAATAATTATGGGTTAAATCTGGGGGCATCATACGCACTCTTCGACCGTACGCTGACTTTAAGCCTGAACAGCGGCCTTAGTATGAACCGGACTGAAAGGGCCGGGTTTGATGGTGAAACTATTTCAACAAGGCTGCAACAGATAAACGGTGCCTCAACCGCGTCTTACCGGCTCACAAGTAACGACACATTCTCACTGAACATAAGGACAAGAAACAACAGGGTTCTTGAAGGAAGCGGAAGGGCGTTCACGGAGCTTGAAGGCCGCTTTCAATACCAGAGACGTTTTTAATCAACTTTTATCACTACAGATAAATGATTTCTGAACTACGGAGTATTTCTAAAACTTTTTCGCTGGCGTGCCTGGCAGTTGTTATGACGGGTTTCTTTTTTGCAGACACCGTCAAGGCTCAAAGCTCAAGTCAGGTTAATATAATTGGCATTCCGCCAATTCTCTCAAGTCCGCTTGCAGATGATCTTGAACAAAATTTCAGATCCGGGCAATACCAGGTGATTTTCAACTATTCAAGCTTTACATCCCAGCCGGTAGATTTTGAATTCGATTTTGTGCTCACCCGAAACAATCGCACGCTGGTGGAGCTCACATCGGTTCCGCGGCCATTTACTCCCGGCAGCTACATTTTCAGTAACTTTTTTGAGGAAATTCAGTTCAGAGAATCTGCAAATGAAATTTTAAACAGGCTCGACAGAGACCTGAGAAATCAGGTTGTACAATCGGGAAATATACCTGAAGGCAACTATTCTCTTGAAATCACGGCACGCCCGTTTACCCAGCAGACAGGTATAGCGGCAATCCCGGGCAGGGCGCTTTTTTCAGTCAGATATCCGACTCCTCCAATTTTGGTATCTGTTCCTGATGGTGCAAATGTGACCACCGATGCACCCACATTTTCATGGACTCCGGTTGTATCTACGTTGGGAGGTGCCTTTGAGTACGAATTTCTGATGGTGGAAGTACATAGAGGGCAGACACCTTTGCAGGCAATTAACAGTAACAGGGAACACCTGTTTACAACATTTGTAGGCCAAACGGTTTTGCCATATACGCTTGAATACCTTCCGCTTGAAGAAGGGGCAACATACGCATGGCGGGTAACGGCAAGGGATGTGATGGGGCAAATGCCTCTGCAAAATGATGGTGAAAGTGAAATTTACACGTTTACCTATCGCGACAGAAGAGCAATGGAACAGCTTGCAGAGGATATAAGGGAACTGAGGGAAATTCACATTGTACCCGGTTTTGCTACGCTTAGCGGTTTTGAAAATGTGGAAGTTGAAGAAACCGCGAACACCTATATACTAAGCGGGCCGGCTCAGCTTTCAATGAATTTTTCTGTGCATGGAAATTATCAATTCAGAGCAGTTCTCGACAGGGTAGAAATTCAAAAAACAAATCTTGCCAACCCGATTTTAACCGGAGGCTCTATGCGTACCAGGTTATCCGGCATGGAAGATCTTCTGGGTCCGGGAACAGATTTGGTGAGGCTTCGTGAGGCTTCCTGGCGATTTGGAGAAGGTGTACAGGCCTCAGCTTCTATCCGTGCTCCGGATGGAACTGATTTTGTAGCCAGGGGAATGTTACAGCTAAATAATATTGGATTGACCGGACAAATTACAGCTGAACGCCCGGGACCTGAACCGCTGATTTCCGTAGGTGAGGCTCCGCTTCAGGTAATGCTTGATCAGATTTCAGCGACGTATCCGGGAGGATTCATCAGGGCAGCAATGCGAACATCTGTGCTGGATGAACTGGAGTGCATTTCACCCACTGCAAATCTTATCTCCTCAGGATTTTCATTTAATCTCGATTGCAATATCGATGAAACCATTTATCTGTCCGAGCAATCAGACCGGGTAAGTTTAAGGTTCCGGGATTTCAGCGGTTTTGTTGAAGGTGACTGGGGCAGTAATGAACTCAGTGCAGATCTGAGAATGAGAACTGAACTGTCACTTTCGCTAACTGACGGAACCAGCTGCGGACTAACCGGCTTACTCACTTTCGACGATGAAGATGGGTTTCAAATTGAAAATGCTGTTCAGAACTGTCCGTTTTCACGTCCATCCATAGATCTTGGCTTCCTTAATCTTGCCTTTTCAAATCTGGATCTCAGCTATTTGACCTACGACAGAGAAACTAGCGACTGGGATTTTGAAGTTAGCTTTGATGCAGAACTGTTTATCCCGGGCCAGCCACTTACCGCACTCCCGGCCATAGAAGGGGTAAAGTTATCGAATCAGGGGATTGAGTTTCCGGCAGCAGCTTTTGGAGAAGCTGTTCTGACCGGAATGCGCAGTGCTGCGTTAAATGAATTTGAACTTCGATTTACACGATTCGATCTGGATGAATTCACATTTCCGCTTTTTGATTGGGATGAAACCGGGCCCGGCCCGTGGCAATTTGAATTTGACGCGGAAATCACAACTCCATCGAGCCCGGCACTGCCATCGTGTTTCAGAAATCAAACTCTGACGCTGCAAAGTGCATCAGTAGTGAGCACGGATCAGGGTGTTGAAAGAGTAGGTGGGGGCATTTCAACCCAGCAGGATCTGGACTGCAGCTGGGGTATCGGTGAAATGTTTGAACTTCACATTCAGGGCTTTTCGGGCGGCTTTGCAGTGGAAATTGAAGATCGTGAACTGCGGCCCATGGCTGAATTAACACTGGATGCCGAACTAAGTCTTGGATCACCTTTTGTTTGTGAGGGGCAAACCAACCGAACCGATCTCTCAGGAATTGATATTGACCTGGGAAGAGGACTGTCCGGAATCGTATCTCCATTTGTTCCCGACTGTCCGGTTCAAATTGGCCCCTTTACTGCATCTGTGGAATCGTCTTCGTTAATTTTTGAATACTCTGAAACTGACGGTCAACAGGTAAAAATAGACGCTGCTGCAGAAATTGACCTGGGAGAAGGCCGCCAGGCTACAGGTACATTTCTGTACGACATCGTAAATTCGAGGTTTGAATCGGTACAATTTGATCTTGAAGGGCCATTTGAGTGGGGAATTCCGGGAGAAGATCCCGTTCTTGTTTTTACTGTTCAGCAGGCATCTCTGAACGAAGACGGGCTTTTAATCGACGGAAGAAACCAGCTCGTAGTTGGAGATGCCACCATTGATGCAACATTTGATGAGCTGCTGCTCGACTGGCGGGAGTACAGAGTAAAAAGCGGCCGTGTTATTCTTGACGAAGCATTTGCTCTTGCAGCAGGTATAGATCCGGAAACCCGGGATCTGAGTTTTTCTGTTTCAACGCAGGCTTCGGATGACTTGCAGCTATCACCAGGACTTTTGATGCAGCTGGCAGGAACCGTAATTATCGATTCCACAGGCGTGAGAACATCCGGAAGTTCAACGGCTCAAATTAATTATCAGGAATTTGAGCTTGATGACCTGACCGTGGAATTCTCTGAGGATTTTGCACTCGCACTCGATCCTTTCAGGGTTGCATCAGGCGAAGCAGAATTCTTCTGGAATGAACAGAGGGTTGCAGTTGTGGCTCCCGGTGGTTTTTACCCTGATTTCGGTTTCTTTGCTGAAGAGTTTTTACCGGTAGCAATACCGCTGCCAACCATGGAGATTGCATATCTGCAGCTGAGGGAAGACGATGAACTGGTGGTTGAAACCAGCTTCATGGATGATGGCACGGTACTGATTGAAACCCGTGAAGACAGAACGCTGAATCTTGTTATACCGGCATTACAGGGCACATCGCCACAGGCGCCCAAACTTGAAGTGGTTCTGGAGAACCTCAGGGTAAATCCATCAAACGGCACCTATATCAGCGGAAATGTATATGCAACAGCATCAGAGGGATGGCCTGGAGGGCGACACCGTGATATCCCGATTTCACTCAATGAGGTGAAGTATGGAACGCTCATGGTCGATGACGGTGAAATTACCGCTCTCTTTTTCAAGGGGAATCTAACCCTGTTTGATGAGGATCTGGGTGAAGAGACCGAAGTTGCTCTGTATGTTCAAAGTGATGGGAGGCTGAAAGGCAGTATCCTGTTTACAGACCTCGACAGAATGATTCCCCTGGACCCCGGTAATAACCGTGTGGTTCTGGTGGCCGATTCACTTGCAGGATCATTTGATGTGCCCCTGGCGAATCCATCAGCCGGTATTTGGTCTTTAAATGTTGGGGGAGGATTCCAGATCAATGATGCCGATGGAAAAAAAGCGGTTCGTGCCGGCCTTGGGCTACAGTATTCACATCTCGGTCTTAGTGTAACCGATTTTCAGGCCGACGCCGATTTCCCTGTTTCTCCGATAGACTTAGGGTTTTTCCGGCTCGGACTGCAAAAGATTAGCGCATTAAGCCTGAACTACATCCCAAACAACAGCTTCAGTTATTTCGCTGATCTGGATCTCGATCTCGATTTTGTGTTGCCTGATGAACGGATCATCAGTTTTCCGATGCGTAACGTGGAAATCAGGAGTAATACGGGGTTTGTAATCCCATCGCAGGAAATTCACGACGGTACAATTCCCGGCCTGGAACTGCCTGAATTGGAGTTTGGAATATTCAGCATTCAGCCGCTTGCCTTCAGAATGCCGCGCGATACTATCGACTGGCACAGCTGGTCGCCCGGAGATCTGCTCGGGCTGCTGCCTTCCGTCGACTTTGAACTCTCATTCCCGGGCCTCGCAGAATCTGTTCCTGAAATTGGCCAGCTCGGACTTACCATCAATGACGCTTCGTTCGATCGCGGAATTTTCGCAGGTGACATTCTTCCCTTCGACCTCTCGGATTCGCCTCTCTTTTTACCGATTGGCAGCGGTGCAGGATTAGAGGTGAACACCATTTCAGGTGCACTTGAAGAACTTGTTGACGGGGTTCAGGGTTTTGAGGTCGAACTTGAGGGCTCTTTCAGAATGCCGGATTTCTTTGGCAGTGACCAGGTTTGCGATCCTGCTGATGTATCTTTCAGTCTCAACAGATCGGGCCAAATAACCGGATTGGCTGAGAACTTTGTGCCGTGCGGAAGCATGGACCTTGGGCCATTATCACTAAAATTTGGTGAATCATCGTTACAGCTGGCTGTGACGGAGAATGAGTATAGCGCAATTCTGACCGGGGATGCATACGCAATCCTCTCTCTTGAGGATGGAACAACAGCCGAGGCTACCGGTGCGATATCTATGAACCTGATTACAGGTGAAGTCATCAGCGGTTCTATTGGCATTACACGTTCATTCCCATGGTATTATCCTTCTTCCGATTCACTTTTTGCATTTACGGTAAACCAGGCCGAGATCAACAATGAAGGCCTTGAATTCAGTGGTGAGGGAGAGCTTCAGTTAGGTGACGGTACTGCAGGTGTAAGTTTCAATGAGCTGACGCTGTCGCTCAGAACCGGATCCGTTGTTGGGGGTAACGTTCAGATTCAAAACGCTTTTGCTCTTGATGCAGGGTTGCTGCCTTTGAGCTGGAGTATTGGTAATCCCGGCGAAGAGTTTGAGCTTGAGAACGGCCTAAGGATGGTATTGCCTGAAAACATCACAATTTCCCGGGATGGGATTACCATATCGGGTGAGAGTACTGCTGCCCTCAATATTGCCGGTGAAGAGTATGCAGCATTAACGCTGAATTTTGTGGAAGCGGAGATGGGTATTGAACCGTCGGTGCGATTCCTGTCGGGAAGGGCAGATTTTCTGCTCACAGAGCAGGGGCAGGAGCCGGTAAGGCTGGCGTGGTATGATGCGGATGGTTTTCATGCAGATAATTTGACCGGCTTTATTCCCGTGCCCGACACGCTCGCGCTTCCGAATAAGGAGATTGCGTATATCCCGCTCAAAGACGAGGATGGGAACTTCCTGGTTCAAATGCAAAATGTTGAAAACGGTGTCTCAATCACAACCACAGAACCGCTTACCCTGGTACTTGCTGCCCTTGGAAGTGATGAGCTGACACCTCCCTCAGTATCCGCTTCATTTACAGACCTGGTAATCAATTCGGCATACCAAGTAATCAGCGGATCCATTGTAGTGAACCTGGAAGAATCTCCATTAAACCTTAATCCAGAATTAGAGATTCCATTAAGAATCACATCCATACGGTATGATAAAGAGGAAGAGAGTGATTACAGGCTTACGGCAAGTGCACGGTTTATTTTACCTGAATCATTAGCTGACCTGAACATTGCCGTTGACCGGCTGGTTTTCGGTCCCGGTGGTTTTGAAGAAGCGTTAATAACTGCCGGAACGTTCACTGAATCGTACACCCCATCTGAAAATGGCCCGCTCGCAGATCTGATTATCGATGAAGGCACATTCAGGGCAACCGTATTTGGAGCAGAGGTCGTAATCGCTGAACAAAATGCATTCAGATTTTCAGGGCAGCTAAGCAGTTCGTTGCTCTCTGAAGAGCCGGGTCAGGCTCCGGCCAGTCTCCACATGCTCGCCGCTTATGAAAGTGGAGAATGGTCGGTGGCTGCAAAGAGCGACCACCTCACCCCGAGGGTTGTTCCGATAGGTTCGGGCAGAATCTCACTCGATGATATCACTGCCGTACTGACTTCTGAATCTTTTTACCTGAACATAGACGGGCGGTTTTCGATGCCCGATGTAACAGGGGAAGATCTTGAAATTACAATCAATGGGCTGCGTATCGGCACCGAAGGTGTCTCGATTAATGAAATAGATACGGATGCACTTACACCACAGAGCATCTCACTGTTTGGTCAGGATGATCTGATTGTGCTGAGCGATCTCAGTGTTGAACTGCTCGACTCGCGGCACCTGATGCTGACACTTGGCGGAGGACTAAATTTTCTTGACACACAGTTTGCTTTCAGCGGTATGAAAATTGGTACCAATGGGGTATTTGGTCTTGAAGAAGGTTTACTCCAGATTGTAGGCCCGGGTTCTCCCGTGTCGCTTATGGATGATTTCTTTGTGCTGAATTCACTCGGTATCGGAGTTATCGAAAATAAAGCCGCTCTCTCGGCTACAGCTCTTATGACCCTTCCTTCACCTCTCGATGGAAGTTCAAATATTACGGTTAATGTAAATCATATCGGTGAAGTTACGGTCGAGGGACCGTCATTTAACCTCGATACAGCCTTCCAGATTGGTGATTTCGGACAGATTGTACTTACAGGTGCAGGAATGGATATTGATGATCTCTTCGATTCAAGGTTTTCTGTATATGCATCTGCAAGGGTTGAAGCAGGGGATGGATATATCGAGTTTGGCCAGGGCGGAAGTCCGCAAAACTGGGGAATGAAATACGATTTTGGGGAAAACGCCCTGCAGTGGCGGATTACGCATTCGCCTTCCTTCTCATTTGAGAATGAGCTGTTCAGCTTTTCGCTCAGTAATATCTCCATGGCTGATGAAAGCGCAGCTTTATTCGGGTTAAAGTTTACCGCGGGTGCAAGCATAAAACTGGATGGAGTAGGCGGTTCCCTAACCATGCAGGATATGATTGTATCTACCGAAGGACTGGAATCGCTGGGCACCATTCAAAACGGAAGCCTGAACATGGGGCCAATCTCTATGGAGGTTGGAAACTTCACCTGGGTGAAAGACGGGGAAGTAGAAATTGTACAGGGTACGGGTGATAACGAAAATCCCGAAAGTGAAACTGTAACAATGCAGGTTTCCGAATACCTTGGCTTTACAGGAGGTGCTGACGGCGGAAGTGCCATCAGCATTACGATGCCGGGGGGCTTTAGCGGTAATGTGACCGAAATCATTTACTACAGAACCAGCGATGAGCTCTACCTGAATGTGGAGGGTGTTGAAATAAGCCTGAGCAATCATGCCCGGTTGTTTGCAAGTTTAGAATATTTGAAACAGACCGACGGCTTTAACCTCAGAGTAGCGGGTGGCGGTGAAATTATAACCCCGGGTGGTGATGAATTCGGTCTTGCAGCACTGGGCCGCATCACGAACAACAGCGACGGATTCAGTTTTGGAGTTTTTGTATCCGTGGGTGTTGAAATACCAATCTTTCCGGGGGCTCTTGTATTGAGTGAAGTTGGTGGCGGATTCTTTTATAAAGCGACTGAACAAGACTTTGAAGATGTACTTGCGCTAACCGGATATGAAATGTATAACAACAGGGCTCCCTGGGAAGACGGGGGTGAGTTTGATTTTGCAGTAATACTTATGACCCAGGCTAATATGTTCGGAGCTCCCGGCAATTATGCGATCAGTGCCAGGGCGGTGCTTATGCTGACCGATCAGTGGATTGCACTGAATGCCACCGGAACCATACTGAACCAGGGAAATCGCCTGCAGGCAGGAATGTACCTTGAAGTGAACTGGACCGGTGGTTTCAGAGTGGAAGGAGGTGTTGGTTTAACCATTGATTATCCCGTTGTGGATGGATTCATGACCATCGATTTTATTGCGTCAACGCAGGGCTCCGATTATGTGTGGGCGGTACATGGAGATGGAGAGCTTAAGGTTTTATCACTTCTTGAAGCAGAAACCACATTTGTTATAGGCCCCGATGGGTTCTATATGGACATGCATATCAGTCAGGGTTTCGATGTTTGGGTAATTGCAATTCACTCCGACTGGGGCGGTTCACTCTGGTGGATTAAAGGCGAGGAGTTTGGAGCGTATGTGGAAATCGGGTTCAATGCCTCTCTTTTCAGCGGGGCTGCTCAAATTGGCGGAGATCTTAAAGGTGCACTCATCCTGGATGGAGGTTATCTGCTGTATGCATCGGCAAGAGCATATGTTAGTGTGCTATTCGTATTTGATGGTGAAGTGAGTGTATGGGCAGCTCTCAGGGATGGTTCATTTAGCGGTGGCCGCGGAGCCAACGGTGCTTATGAACAGATGATAGCTGAGGCACAGCAGCAGGCACAGGATATGGCCAGTTCACTGGCCGATGCACTTGCAGCTGCACAGGAAATTGAACAGGCACCGGTAATACTCGGTGTAAGTGAAGCCGAACTTGCAGCTGCAGGTCAGGCACTCGCCTCGGCCCACCCTTTAGGGCAAATTCTTGTTTATATGGGTGCTATTGGCAATGAAAGAAGAATCCAGAATCCTGAACCTGAGATCTTCAACTCCATCGCCTCCCTGATTGTTGATTCAAACAGGCCTTCTGAATCCGACTTCAATCTAAGTCAATACCGTGCAGAGATGGTAGATGCACTTGAATTACTCTCTTCGGAAGCGGGTGCAGTGCAGCAGCGGCTGGCGGAAACCCGTGAAGCAGCCGTTGTGTGGCAGGCCGAAGCACTGCAGGCTCTCGACGATGTGATTCAGAATCCGGTGCAATTCGTGAGGCTCCAGCCGCAGGGCGACCAGCTGCCGACGTTCAGTATAGATTCTAACCAAAATGCATCCAATCAGTCATCTCTTGAAGAAATTAAGGCAAGCGTGGATGCCATGGACCAGATGTACCGGGCAGCAATCGACTCCGTTGCGGCTAATATCGACAGAATTGATATGGCTTTAAGCCGTTCATTTACCCGCCCGGTGTTTGAAATTGACGGATTTACCGGTCAAAGAGTTATGACGGATGATCTTGAAGTACATCCTTCAGCGAATCAGATTTCGGAACAATTTTCCAGAACCATGGAGTATGTGGACAGGTTTTATGCAAACCGTACAAGCTATTACTGGAGTTTCAGGCGCTGGGCAGCAGTTAAAAGAAACCAGCTGCAGAATGTGGCTTCTGGAAGTGTTTCAAATGCTGTTCGCGATGTAACCAGAGGTATGCTTGTAGATTATGCAGGACCAACCATAACCAGTTATTCTCAGCTCTACCCAAGCCGCCCTCCATTTACGAGTACACAGCGCAGCACTATTGAAGAGGTGGCCGGAACCAGGGCATTGCTGATTCACACTCTTGATCCCGGTAAAACAGGCCAGCAGGCACAAAATGAAGCGAATACTTTCCAAAATCAGTTAGAGGATTTCTGGAGCAGCGGTCAGTATCAAAGTTATGCCGATAATTTTGTACTCAAAGCCGTTGAGTTTTGGTACGACCTGCCAAACCTCGGACTTCAGCAAATAGTTGATGAAACACTTCAGCGGGCAATTGGAGTAGAGGAGATGTATAGTCAGCGACTTGAGCCGCTGCAAAATGCTCACCAAGATTTCACTCTTGCCGTCGACCGGCTTTACAGCATCAAAGCAAACATGATGACGACAATGCATGGACTGCTTGATGTATACTCTCAATGGAGGCTGGAATCGATGGGCGAAGATGCAGCAATTGATGTTTTCCAGGAGAAGAATGCAATCGAAGAACAGCTCCTGCCGCCGGTTATCTCAAATATTTTCATGAACGGTAACAATACGGGATATCTGAATAAAATGACCCTGAGCTGGAATGCCACCCATCCTACCGGAAATATTGTGGAAAACAGCTACCTGCTTCGAAGAGGAACTCATACAAATATAATGGCACCGGCCATGTATTCAAGCGGTGGCGACAGGACCATTACCAGGTACATGTTTAAAGAAACATTAGAGGAAATCACCAGGGATATGTCGGCAGTAGTCCGGGCCAGGGGGCCTTCGGGAGTTGCCATCAGCCGTCCGGCCACATTCAATGTCCGGGTACAGGAGCCCGTTTCGCCCTTTGGCGGATACATCGGGACTATCGGAGGGTTCAGTTCCGGAGTTGCAGTACCATCGACTGATCCGCCGTCAAGGCCGGTGGTTTCGGTACCATACAACCGCGGACTTGATAAAAACGGACAAAACAGATCGTACTGGAACAAAGATGATTTCGAAATTGTATTTACCGCATTGTCGATTGATGAAGTTTCAGATATAGCCGGGTTTGAATTTATTCTTGGCACCAGCCCTGGCGACAGTTCACTTTACGGATGGACCCGCCTTCCGGGACAACGAGTTTTGGATGATGCCTATGAAAACAGTGCCGGCTATGGTAATCTTGCACAGCGCATTACAATCCGTAACCTGAATCTTGAACCGGGTCAGCCTTATTATCTCAGTGTTCGGGCAATTAATGGAGCCGGTATCAGAAGTTCAGTTGCAAATCTGAACAGCCCAATACGTCTTGATGCCTCAGTGCCAACGGCACCGGCAATGGTCAGTAATGCTGTTGAAATGCCGGCAATGGAAAGCCCCGGTGGAGGGTTACTGATAGGAAGTGTTCAGGATGTGCCGAATTTCAGTGCAGTGCCTTCGGTTACAGCACGCATACCTGAAATAAGATTCCGCTGGGGCGATTCTGAAGCCGATATGGCGGGTACACGACGATATCACTTCCTGTTTAGCAAGGAAGCCAATGGTGAGTTTGCGTTTGAAACCGCGGGGCCTGATGATATCCGGACTACTACCCTGAATACCCGGTTTTTCCGTGGAGGTGACCTCAATTTCACTGACGAGTACTATCTGCATGTAAGGGCTGAAAGCAGATCGGGAATGCTGAGTGAAGCCCTGACCATTGGCCCGGTTGTGCCAAGAGATCCGACGCCTCCTGTAAGGCCAAATATAAGGGCACGTGCCATTAATGCAAATATCGGATTTTATCTTACTCGGCCTGCACTGGATCCTGAGACTATTATCACTTATGAATATGGCCTGGGCACATCTCACTATAACACGTCATTGAGAAGCTATTCAACGATATCAGATTTCGGATTGGGCTTAACTACCGGTATTTGGAGAGCTGCCGCTCTTGGTGAGGTAACCTGGCCCGATAGCTTTAAGCCGGTTCACACAACCTTGTCAACTAGCGGACTTGCCAACGGGCAGCAGCTCTATATTCGACTCAGGGCCAGAAACAGCCAGGGTACTTTATCTGCGTTCACCAGTTCAGGGCCAATTATATTCGACAATACAGCCCCGCCGGTTCCGTCGATCAGCGCTCCACTCGATGGCACCACATTGAATGTGAATATGAGTGGATTAACGGATCCGGAATCAGGAATCAGAAGAGTGGAATACAGGGTGGTTAATACCTCTACAGGTAGAGCAATTCTTAATTGGACAACTGTATTGAGTTATTCAACTCCGCAAATGGGTACATTCAGCAGGTCCAGAACCCTGACTGTATCGGGAAGTCTTAATGCGTCAAACATAAAAGTGTATGTTCGGGTTACAAATGGAAATGGATTACAGACGGTGGGAAGTGCGAATGCTTTTTACCCTATTACATATCCGGTGTTTAATACTAATTTTAATTTAACGTTTTAACTGGTGTCCAGAATGGTTTTCAGAATACTGAAACATACAGGTATTTACGGGATTGCGATTTGTCTGGCACTTATCTGCGGATTTAAATCAGCTTCAGCACAGGATTCCCTGATCCGGTATGCAATAACAGAAGAAGGCGTCTTCATTTATCATGTTGATAATCCTCCGATTGGCCACGGATGGAATCTCTATGCAAGAGCTGATGGTGAAGATGAGTTTACCAGGATGAATGATGAGATCATTAGCGGTGCCATTTATCCGGAACAGTTTGCCGGCATGGTGGGCGAACTCTACCAGGAACTTGCAGATGTGGTTCAGGGAAATACAATCAGTGAAACGTTCATCCGGTTCAGGTCGAACAGGGTTCTTGCTAATTTGTATACTTTTGTGGATCCCGATATTGCAAGGGCACTGGGTCGCCTGTTTGTTGATACAACTCACCGTGAGGGAGACAGGGTTACTTACAGAATCGTATTCGTGAACGACCTGGGGATACCCACCGGGAGGGAGCAAACAGCTACATTCACACTCCGGTCACATGACATTGCACGCGCTGAAATAACGGAAATCAGTAATAACGGATACAATGTGGAGCTGGAATGGAGCTTCCCCGTGATGGGAGGTGTAGATGATAAAGTGATACGATTTGATATTCTCTACAGGCCGGAAGGAATTACCGGCTTTCAAAATGCAAATGATCTGATAATCCTCAGAGAAGATGAACGCCATTCTTACCGGTTCACCTTTACAACACAGGAGATGAATCAAAATATTGAGGTAGCTGTAAGGGCGATTGATATTACCGGCCGGGACGGTCCTGAAAGTGATTTGGTAAACTATTTTGTTGAAGATAATATCTCTCCCTCGGTAATCACAGGTGTAGAATCGTTTCTTGAAGACGATTCTATCGTTATCACCTGGCCCGTAAGCCCGGAATTAGACCTTGAAGGATACATTGTTTATCGAAGCAGAATGATTGATGAGGGATATGAACGATTGAACGAGGAGCCATTACCTGTTTTGGAAACTGTGTACAGAGACAGAGACGTAATAGAAGGAAACCAATACTTCTATAAAATCTCAGCGATTGACAGAAGCGGAAATGAAAGCGCCTTAAGTTCGGCGGCAATGAGAAGAGTTCCTGACCGCACCCCACCACCGGCACCGGAAACATTGAGTGCAGAATTTATGGAAAGCGGTGAGGTTGAGCTTTCTTGGACAATGCCTGAAATTCCGGCAGACTTTAGCCGCTACATTATTTTGAGAAAAGTACCCGGGGATGAAGCTTACACTCAGATCGGTGGAGACTCTTTTACGGAAACCCGGATTACAGATTCCGGGCCTGCAACGATAGGTTTCCAGGAAGGTCAGTTTTATCGTTACGCGATTGTAGCGGCCGACAGTTCAAGAAACGTAAGTGATACCACGTTTACGATGATCCAGATACCTGACCTTACACCACCCGACCCCCCCGGTGTAATTTATGTTGAAGGCCGCGGGGTCGAGCTCGTGAATGTTAGCTGGGATGAGAGCTCCTCAGGGGATGTTGTTTTATACAGACTTTACAGAGCGGAGCATGAGGGCGAATTCGCGCCTCTCACTGAACTGCAAAGACGCATACGAAACTTCCGGGATGAAACTGTGGAACCGGGGCTTCGCTACAGATATGCAGTGAGTGCAGTTGATTCATCCGGAAATGTAGGGGAAATGAAAGTTTCAGAACCCTATCTTGTACGAAGCTACGATCCGCCCCGAAGAGTCAGAAACGTGCAGGTTCGCACCGATAATCAACAGCTTCACATTAGATGGGAGCCTGTGGTTTCGGATTTTCTGACAGGGTATCGCGTGTATCGCTCTGCAATTGCCAATGGCGTGTATGAACCGGTTTTTGAAAGTGTAATTACGGAAACAGAGTGGATGGGTGAATTAACGGATCAGCGATACTGGTATCGCATAAAGGCAATTGATACATTTGGAAACGAAAGCAGGCCCAGTGAACCGGTTAGGGCTCAATAGAACCAGCTGATGAAGTTTCAAAAATATCTTATTCTTATACTGCTACTTTTTTTAAAGCATGGAATTCTGATTGCTCAATCGGGCACTATGGAGCAGGCTCTCCGTTATTTTAAATCGGAGCAATATTCTCGGGCAATACCCCTACTCGAAACACTTGCAGAAATGTATCCCGATTATGAAGAAGCGTGGATACTTTTGGCAGCCTCTCACCTTAGAAATGATACTCCGGAAATAGCCGATTTTAAAGCTATGAAAGCCCTTGAATATCATTCTGAAAGTACAACATTACTTTGGATCAGGGGTGAAGCACATGTACAGCAAGAACTTATACACGAGGCAATTCCTTTCTATTTCAAAACACTTGAGGTATTGAAAAATGGAGGTGAAATTCTGTTGTTTCCGGTTTCAAAAAAAGAAGTAGCTGAGAACCTTGCACGACTTTATCAGTATGGTTCTGTTGCCTATTTCAGGAATGGTGATTTGGAAAGTGCGATGAAATATGCTGAAAACGCTGTTTATTACAGTCCGGATACGCTGCCATATCATAAAAACCTTCTATATATGTTGTATGAATCCGGCCTGCATGAAGTAACACTTAAATATGCAGACCGGGCACTTGAACGATTTCCTGGGAACACGACATTTATCCGTATAAAGGCATCTGTATATAACAGGCTTGAAGATTTTGAAAATCTTAAAAAAGAATTCAGGGAAATTTATGAACAGGCCCCGGAAGATCTGGAAAATGCAATGCTTTTTGCTGAAATATTAATTGCAAACCAGCAATCAGCTGAAGCGGAGGAGATCTATCAAAATCTTATTTCAATATATCCAGATGAGAAAAAAATATACTTTGCACTGGCAACACTCTATCAAAGACGTTTTACTCTTGAAAATAAACTGGAAACTCTGAAAATGCTTTTGGAACGTTTTCCGGATGACGAGGAAGTTTTGACAGAGAAAGCAAGCCTTTTCATGCTCATGAACGAGTATGAAGAAGCCAGAAGAGTTTATTCAAAACTTCATCAGTTATCCGGAGAAGATCTGAAGTATAGTTTACTGATTGCATCTGCATTTAAAGAAGAAGAAAAAACCGAAGAGGCACTTTCCGTGTATCAAGAGCTGTTTCAACGGCATCCTGATAATGAAGAATTGATGATGGAGTATGGATGGATGCTGGCCGACCTCGAAAAGTGGAATGAGCTGGCTTCTGCCACTGGCTACTATTACAGAATGAACAGATCGCCATCAGTTCTTGAATTGAAAGGCTACGCCATCTATAAAAATGGTGACCATATTGCTGCACGGGACATACTTCAGCAGGCGGTTGAGAGAAAGTCTTTTTCAGCGAGATCACTTTGGCTGCTTTCAAAGATTTCCTTTCAAGACTCTTTGCAACAATCATATGAGTACATTACCGAAGCAATCCGGATTGTTTTTCGGGATATGACATTCGAACAAAAGATTATTGAAACCCGTCTTCGCACTGAAGGTTTGCATTCAGATCCCGTTAGTATGAATTTCGAAAGCATGGAAAGGCTAAACCGGCTTTCCAAAGAGATCTTTTACTTTTTTATCCAGAATTTTAAAAAAGACGAAATTTTGCCAGTTTTAAACTGGATAGTTAGCACCTATTCCAATTCCTCTGTTCTTTTGTCAATGACAGGCGCTTGGTTTGAATCTATTGGTGATTATGAAAGAAGCCTGCAGTTATTTACCGATTCGGTAAGATATCGTTCATCAAATATTGACGGACATATGGGAATGGCGAGAGTCTATGAAATTAAGAATCAAACGGATTCTGCAATACTTTCCTACGAAAGGGCCCTTTCTTTAGATAGTGAAAATCCGGTTATCTATAGAAGCCTGATCAGGCTTTACAGATCAAAGGGAGAACTGAACAGGCTGGTTGACAGATGGCAGTTATTATACAGAAATCAGCCGAAGAACATAGTGTTAAGAGAGTACCTGATTGAGGCACTTCACCGCTCAGATCGATTTGAAGAAGCCCGTCAACTTACAGCCGATATTTGACAATCAGTGGTGCAAATAACTGGAATGTTTTGCTAATCATTAATCAGTGAATGATTTATTTGCACTCAACCATCTGATAATAATACCAATGTTTACAAAAGGCTTATAGTCAGCTGAATAACACTGAATCGAGAAAATTAAATAGTGTAGGAGTATATTGGTGAAGTTTGTTTAAGTTTAATATTTCTAACAGTATTTCAACTCTTTAATGATTTTAATAATATAGATGCGTAGTTTAATTTTCTAATGAAATTATAAATTAGCTGTGAATGTAAATGAGCAACAAACTTGACAAACTTCTTAAGAGATTAAAAGAAGGTCAGGACGTATACGATGAAGTATATTCGATGGTTTACAATGACATTAAACAGATGGCAATACAACAAATTCGTAAAGAAAATCCGAATGTGACCTACTCAGAGACAGAACTGGTACATGAAACCTATCTGAAGATGTTGAATCAATCCTCATTTGATTTCAATGATCGCAGTCATTTTCTTGCTATAGCCTCTAACTGTATGAGGCAGATTTTAATCGATCATGCTAGAAAGAAAAAAGCTCAAAAAAGAGGTAATGAAGCGGAACAACGTACATATGTAGATGGTGCGTTTAATCAAAATCAGGAAATGGTTCAGGAGCTTCTTAATATTGATGAAGCTCTTAATAAACTCGCACAATTAAACCCAAGGTTGAGTGATGTTGTAACGATGCGGTTTTACGGAGGTATGAAAATGGATGAAATTGCGGCTGTACTTGAAGTTTCCGAGAGTACCGTTAATCGTGATTGGCTTAAAGCCCGCGGATGGCTTTATAAAGATCTAAAATAAACTTTAAATCTTTCTGAAGAAATATGAAAAGGTTTTGTCATAGCAGCAATCTGCATCGTTCTATTATATCACTTTACTTGTCTTCTTCGGCTTACTGATTTAAGTTCTTTTTAACAATGGTATAATAAGATTATTCCTCGCAATGCAGTTATATCGGTGATCATCGTCAAGTGCTTTCTGTAGTTCATGGCGATTTCACTTTACCTTTCCATGTTTCGGTAATGAAAAGAAAGATTGTTCTAAGAAGATGCAATTCTGTAATCTCCTTCCTTCCTCACTTACAGATAGCTCAATATTTACCAAATAACTTCATCTGTAGTATCTTTTTCAGAATTGCAAGGATCGAAGTGAGAATTCAAATCCGTTTTAGCTTTTTGATAGGATGAAAAAACCTTCTGAAGAGTAAATTAGGTGCAATAAATGTTATCACTTCAGCAATTAAACGGTAGTTTCCGGGCACAGTTTTATTTAAAAAAAACGGGCTTTCTCTTTTTCCAGCAGATCGAAATATCTGTCTAAGGTGCTTTATACCTGTATCCAATCGATTTTCGGCATCCCTTTTTCTTTATAACTACTATTGTTTCAAAGATAGTAAAACAGAGTCCGAAATTATTGAAACAGATTTGTGATATCTAATCTAATACCCATGCAGGCTGAATTTGGTAGAATAATGGTTGCACCATAATTAATTAAACGTGCTGTATAGCCATCGGTCAGAATCAGAATATTAATATGCAATCGGTCAAAAATAGGCGTAGTCATCACCATTGAAGTGTAAGGCATAAATAAATATTTCTTTGTGGATTTTTATAGTTTTTTGGCTTTAGATGACAGGATTTAAAAAAAAAATGCGCTTATCTATTTAGAAAAACTTTAAATCCGCTTTTAATTCGGCTGATGGGGTTTCACATATATATTATTTATCGAGACTTGATAAACATTTTGGTAGACGTATTTTTCAACTTGAGTGCGTCTCAATTTGTTGCCTTATCAATTCTTTATGGAAGATACCGACCGGTTTTTTCTATTAACAAATATGACCAATCAGCAATAATCTGTTGTAATTTTAAAATTTTTATCTCATGAGGTCACTGCAACTGCTACTTGCTTTTTTATTGATCATTTTTCCTTTAAAAGCAATATCCCAGATTTCGGTTAGTGATGATATCACTCAAAACACAACATGGTCCACAGCTGATAGTCCTGTTACTGTATCAGAAAGTATCACGGTACTAAGCGGTGTTACCCTTACAATTGAACCCGGTGTGACGGTTCATATGGGTTCGGGTAGTTCACTTTTTATTGAGGGAGGGCTGGTGGCAGCCGGTACTGGGACCGATAGAATTACTTTTACATCAGCCGAGGCAACTCCATCTCCGGGAGACTGGGGAAGCATAGAGTTCAGCAACACGGGGAGTGCAGGTTCTGTAATTGATCATGTAGTTGTGGAATATGGTGCAGGGGGTAACAGAACTGGTATGATTTTCTATACCACAGGAGCATTCAGTGTTAACATCAGTAACTCAACCTTCAGGAATAGTGCGGTACATGGCATTAATCTGAGGGCATCTTCTCCGGTAATAACAGATTCAGAATTCACTCAGAATAACGGATATGGAATTTTTACAGATCTGAGTCTCAATTTCACGGTTCAGAACAGTTCTGTAAGTAATAATTCAGTAGGTGGAATCAGGGTGCCAATCAACTCAGAAGCAACAATTTCTGACAATGTTATTGAATTGAACCCGGTTGGGATTTTGATCGATAACGGTGGACGTCCTGCAATTACGAATAACCAGATAATTGATAATGAAGTTGGTATCAGGATTGTAGAAGTAGGTGCAACGAAGCCATTGATTTCAGACAATACAATCTCGGGGAACAGTGAATTTGGTGCAGAAAATCTGGGCAGTCAGATACTGGATACAAGGTTTAATTTCTGGGGTTCAGCACTTGGGCCAACCGTAAATACCAATCCATCGGGTGATGGCGACCGGATTACTGAAAATAATGTAGAATATACACCCTGGAGATTTGGCGCTGCAGATTTGCCGGTTACGGAAGTGAGTTCAAATATTAATGAAGATACTACCTGGGAAGAAAACAATGTTTATCTGATTACATCAGATATCACGGTGGGTACAGGTTCAACACTTACAATAGAGCCCGGAACAGTTGTAAAATTTGCTTCCGGAAGGTCGCTGAATGTTGCGGGCCAGATGATTGCCAATGGAACAGAGCAGCAATTAATCTTTTTCACCTCTGATCGGGATGATGCTATTGGCGGTGATTCAAACGGTGACGGAGATGCTACCATTCCTGCTCCAAATAACTGGCAACGAATAAACATAATCGGTACAGGCTCCGAAATTTCACACGCAGTAATAAGGTATGGTGGAAGTACAACAAGCACCGGTGTGTTAAATGCTGAGGCATCGGTAAGCCTGAGTGATATCATTGTATCTAACAATTTTCGTAACGGTATTTACAGTGATGTAGATCAGACAGGATGGAGTAATGTCCGAACAATTGATAATTCTGTTTACGGTATATACATCTTTGAATCAGCTCTCAATATGATCGGTGGTGAAACGGGTTTGAACGGAAGCGACGGTCTTTTTATCAGGTCTGCTCAGAATGAAAAAGAGATTGTACTCGACGGATTTTCATCGATAGATAACAGTGGCAACGGAATCCGGATTCAATCATTATCAAACCGCCAGGGAACACGCATCAGCTCAATGACCAATTCATTGATTAGCGGAAATAGCGGTAACGGGCTTCTGCTTGAATTTTCGGCAATCGGTGAGCAGCTTTTTTCCGGAAATATCATTCAGAATAATTCTGGTCAGGGTATTTCTCTTGAGCATGGTATGGAGCCCGAAGAGGTGGTTTTTGAGGAGAATGTATTTCAAAATAATGGACAAACAGGGGTGAGGTCGGATGCGGCCACATTCATCGACAATGTATTTGAGGGCAATCGTTTTGGTATTGGTGCCTGGAGGAGCCTGGGCCATGTGTATACCGATGGCAATGGTGTAGACGGAAATACCTTTAGCGGCAACACCTACCCGGGCGTAATTGCGCTGTATGCGGAGAGCTTGCGGGGCACGCTGAGTGCAACGGTTCCGGAATCTTTCGACAATCCGGTGTACATACTGGCCTCCAGCGGCACGGGCAACAGCAGTTCGCATGTACTGGTTATTGAAGCCGGGGTTACGATCAAAACTGCTCCGGAACTGGTATCTGCCACCACGTCACTTCGCCTGGACGGGCAGCTGATTGCCGAGGGTACGGAGGAGAATCCGATTGTGTTTACCTCACTTTACGACCATGAGTTTGGCGGAGATGTGAGCCGTGTGGATGATAACTCTTCCCCGGCGCGGGGCAACTGGGGGGGCTTGCGCCTTCACCGGGGTGGCGGTGCTGAGTCGGTGCTGAGCCATGTCTATTTCAGGTATGCGCGTACGGGACTGGCGCTGGGCGATGTACAGTTTGGAAACCCTCCGGGAGTGGTATATGCTAACACGTTTGAGGATATCTGGGTTGACAACAACAGTTTGAACGGGCTTGAGATCCGTGAAGCTGCGGTAACGATGGAGAGGCTTCGGGCTACCGAAAATAGCCGCAGCGGGGTTGAGCTGAGTGATGGCAACAGCAACAATGGGTTTGTGGCACGGGCTATCATCCGCAATTCTGAAATTTTGAACAATGGCGGAACCAATAACAGTTATGCCGGTCTGCTGGCAACCTCTACAGCCGATGGAGCGGCCTTTACGGAAATCTCCAACACCACCATCAGCGGAAATTCGAAAGGTGTAAAGATGGATTCACCATCACTGCCGGTAACACTTCTTGGCAATCTTATTGAGAGTAGTGTTACACAAGGCGTTGAGATAAATTCACCTCTTGGAAGTGTGGATGTTGCCTACATTGGAAATACAGTTTCAAATAATGGCCAGTCAGGAATTCTTAGTACAGAAGCAAGGTTTATCGACAATGTATTTGAGGGCAATCGTTTTGGTATTGGTGCCTGGAGGAGCCTGGGCCATGTGTATACCGATGGCAATGGTGTAGACGGAAATACCTTTAGCGGCAACACCTACCCGGGCGTAATTGCGCTGTATGCGGAGAGCTTGCGGGGCACGCTGAGTGCAACGGTTCCGGAATCTTTCGACAATCCGGTGTACATACTGGCCTCCAGCGGCACGGGCAACAGCAGTTCGCATGTACTGGTTATTGAAGCCGGGGTTACGATCAAAACTGCTCCGGAACTGGTATCTGCCACCACGTCACTTCGCCTGGACGGGCAGCTGATTGCCGAGGGTACGGAGGAGAATCCGATTGTGTTTACCTCACTTTACGACCATGAGTTTGGCGGAGATGTGAGCCGTGTGGATGATAACTCTTCCCCGGCGCGGGGCAACTGGGGGGGCTTGCGCCTTCACCGGGGTGGCGGTGCTGAGTCGGTGCTGAGCCATGTCTATTTCAGGTATGCGCGTACGGGACTGGCGCTGGGCGATGTACAGTTTGGAAACCCTCCGGGAGTGGTATATGCTAACACGTTTGAGGATATCTGGGTTGACAACAACAGTTTGAACGGGCTTGAGATCCGTGAAGCTGCGGTAACGATGGAGAGGCTTCGGGCTACCGAAAATAGCCGCAGCGGGGTTGAGCTGAGTGATGGCAACAGCAACAATGGGTTTGTGGCACGGGCTATCATCCGCAATTCTGAAATTTTGAACAATGGCGGAACCAATAACAGTTATGCCGGTCTGCTGGCAACCTCTACAGCCGATGGAGCGGCCTTTACGGAAATCTCCAACACCACCATCAGCGGAAATTC
>REDT01000295.1 GCA_007693295.1 Balneolaceae bacterium | reverse complement strand
CAACTTTAATTATTAAGGCATCCATAAATCAAATGCATCTTTTTGGACAGCCTCAGCATCTTTTTCAATAATTCAAAATCGAACCCAGCTTAGTATGATCTTGGAAGCCCTAAAACATGTTCAGACAGATACGCCAGTATTAAATTTTTTGAAATCGGTGCGACCTGATAGAGTCGCGTTTCGCGGAATTTGCGCTCGATGGCAAAGTTGGCATCAAAACCGCGCCCGCCGTAGGTTTGCATTGCCACGTTGGCTGCTTCCCATGACGCCTCGGATGCCAACAGCAAGGCGGTATTGGCCTCCTCTCCGCAGTTTTCTCCGGCTTCAAAAACCGCGCACCCTTTCTTTACCATCATTTCGGCGGCCAGCATCGAGGCATATGCCCTTGCAATGGGAAACTGGATTCCCTGATTTTTACCGATCGGGCGGCCGAACAGCTCCCGCCGGTTTGCCCAGTCCGTTGAGCGTTCAATAAACCATTTGGCATCGCCCACACATTCGGAAGCGATGAGCAGGCGCTCGGCGTTCATTCCATCTAAAATGTAGCGAAACCCCTTTCCCAGCTCGCCCACCAGGTTTTCTTCGGGGATAAACAGGTCTTTGATATAGATCTCAGTCAGTGAGTGGTTCATCATGGTGCGGATTGGCTTGATATCCAGGCTTTTGCCCTTCTCCTTTCGCATATCCACGATAAATGTGGAGAGACCGTCTACCTTTTTCTTTACCTCATCTTGCGGGGTTGTACGAGCCAGCAGCAGCATCAGGTCGGAATACTGCCCTCGCCCGATATAGAATTTATGGCCGTTAACCAGGTATCCGCCATCCACTTTTTCAGCGAAGGTGCGAAGTTTGGTGGTATCGCTGCCTGTGTGTTTTTCTGTAACTCCAAAAACCTGCAATCTCAATTCACCGGATGCAATTTTAGTCAGAAATCGTTTTTTTTGCTCTTCATTTCCATGTTTAAGAAGCGTGCCCATGATGTACATTTGGGCGTGACACACTCCGCCGTTACACCCGTTGGCCTGGATCTCTTCCATCACTACGGTGGCTTCGGTCAGCGTTCGTCCTTCGCCGCCGTACTCTTTGGGTATCAACACGGAGAGCAGGCCGCTGGTGCTCAACTCGTCTACAAATGCCGACGGATATTCACGGTTTTCATCCAACTCCTGCCAATACTCATCGGGGTACTTTTTGCAGATCTCCCGCACCCTCAACCGCAGCTCTTCGTGGTTTTCTTTTAGATTGATATTCATCTTTTATGGATTAAAAACTTTGTTTTGATTAGGCTCCCTTCGAATCCACCCTGACCCGGATGGCAGATCACTAAGAAAGATTTAAATTTCTTGCCCTGTCAACAATTCTCTTTGCCTGGTTAATGACAGGCGGCTCCAAAACTTTACCTTTCCAGGCTACGGCATGCCCGCCTGCTTCTTCAAATATGCGGATCATTTCGCCGGCTTCTGCCACTTCATCTTTGGTTGGTGAAAAAACAGCGTTGATCGTTTTTACCTGCGCCGGGTGAATTGCGGCTTTGGCTGTAAAACCGAATCTTTGGGCGTTTTCGGTCTCTTTTTTCAGCCCGGCTACATCATCCAGGTCAAACCACGGCATATCAATCAGGCTGAGGTTCAATCCGCCGGCACTGCGGATAAATTCCGAACGGTATGTCGAAAGAACGTCCCAATCTTTGGAACAACCGAGCTGCATCGCAAGGTCGTGGCCGCCAAACACTGCACCATCTACGGTATTACAGCTCAAAATGTCTCTCCCGTTCTCGAGTGCCTGCGCGGATTCGATAAGTGGAAACAGCTGTATTGATTTGCCGGAGGCTCCCAGCTTGTTAATTACTTTTTTGAGTGGAGACGCATCATCAATTTTTGGAATCATCAACCCGTATATCATGCCCGACAGTGTAAGAATCATCTCCAGGTCGCTCTTGCCGGCTTCACTTTCGGGTGAATTGATTCTCAGAATCAGTTTTTTTTCTGCAGCTACTCCCTTTTCAAGGAATGTCTGCACATCAGCCCGCGCTTTATCTTTTTCATCCGGCGGTACGCTATCTTCCAGGTCAACACAGATCGCATCTGCTCCGGAAGCCACAGCTTTTTCCCACTTGTCCAACTTTCCTGCGGGAACAAAAAGTAAACTTCGGATGTCTGTCCAGTTGTTCATTGTTACCCTTTCTGAATATGTTTATACACTTCCGGTCTCATTTTCAGGGTCGTTGCTGCATCAAAATGAGAGTCGATATAGAGCCAGTCGCCCGGCTCAACTCCTTTCAATTTAACCACAAATGTTTTGTGATATATAAGTGATGTTTTTTCGACTTCTATGCTGTACTCCTTTAGCAGCTTATTACGGCTGAGCACGATACCTTTAAGCAAATCTTCTGCTTCGTCCTTTGCTTCCTTGTCCGATATTTTGGGTTCCAACTTTACACCCTCGCTGAAATTGGAGTCCGTAATTTCCGGGAACCCCTGAACTCTTTCACGAATTGGCCTGAGTGCATCTACCGCAACCAGATCACGATAAGACATTCCTTTTTTTAAATAGGTGTCCATTTCCACACCAAGAGTAATGTAATACCAGGGATACCATACGTCAACAACACCGTCCTGTTCAAAACGGTTCAATAATCGTTTAAACGGATAGGCGCTTTTTATACCAAATTTAACCTGCCCGGGATGAAGTTTAGCATCAGCAACTGCAGCCATAATCTTATTTCCGGGTGGGTGTAAAAATTTCGTTCAGTTTCTCTTCCGGCATCGGTTCGGTGAACAGGCTTACTACAATCATAACAGCAACACCGAGAATTACGCAAACTCCGGCTGCCCCAAAGGGATTTTGCCACCCTACAATCAGCCACATTGAGGCGTAACTGATCACCCCTACAAGGAAGGAGGATATAGCCGCCGTTTTTGTTGATCGCCTCCAGATTGAACCGATCACCAGCGGGCCGGCGGCTCCACTCATGATACCGCCCACACCGATCCATAGAAGTACGGCAAGGAAATCGGGTGGATTCCATGCCAGCCACATCGCAGCAAATACGGTAACAATGGTAGCTATACGCGAAATATTGAGAGCCGTTTTTTCGAGCTCTTTTTGAGATTTATTGGGATGAATTTTATGAGCAAACGTTTTTCTGTAGAGGTCGTTACTGAAAATCACAGCAATGGATACAAACAGCCCGTCTGCGGTAGAAATAATTGCAGACAGTATGGCAATGCCCAAAAACCCTGCAACCACAGGCGGAAACAGTTCCACAAACAGAGCGGGTATAGCGGCATCGGGACGAAGTTCCGGCCCGATGATTGCCCGGGCGTGAAGGCCTCCGAGCACTGCAAAACCGAGAATAGAACCGATCGGAATGGCAAGAATCAGGAATTTCCGAAGCTGGGCTGAATCTTTCAGCGCAAATGCCTTGTTTCCAATATGAGGGTTCATGGCAAACGGAAGGTGAGCGATAAACATCAGGATAACCAGCCAGAGACTTCCAAAAATCGGATCACCTGGCGAAAAATAATTGTCCCATGAAATGGATGAATCCTGTGCTTCAATTGCGGCGTTAATACCGGCGGCTCCTCCGCTTTCCGTTCCTGTTCCCAGGAAAAAGAGCCCGGTAATTAGCAGGGCAATCAATAACATCAAGCCCCCCTGAAATGCATCCGTCAAAATATCGGCATGGGAACCGCCAATCGTAATGTAAATTCCGATCACAATTACGGTGATCACCACACCTGCGCGATAGTCAAGGCCAAGGATGACTTCAAATGCAGTGGCAGCCGCTACAACCTGTGCGGTTACATAATAGATAAGCAGCAGAGAAAGTATTGCAAAGCCAACTCTTAGAAAATCACTGTCGAACCGCTGCCCTAAAAATTCGGGGAGGGAATTGGATCGAAATGTATCACCTGCTCTTTTGATAAGCTGAACGGAGAGAATCAGCCCCAGGTAAATTCCAATTGGATAGATAGCAGGATACCAAAGGGCCGGAAAACCTTTATCGTAGGCAAGCCCGGGGATTCCCATAAATGTAGAGCCGCTGGCAATGGTAGAGGCGAGCGCCAGTACAAGTATGTAGGGTCCATACGATTTACGGGCTACGGCAAAATCTTCATCCGTTTTGGTTTTTGTCATGGCATAGAAGCCAATCCCAAGCGTACCCCCAATAAAGAAAACAAGCCAGAACCAGCCCCAAAACCCAATACTAATATCTTCCATAAATCAGGGCCTCAGGTCCAGTCTTCTTTATTGGATACATACCAAATTCCGGTAATCCAATAGACGAGAATAATGATGCCGAGCAGTATCAACAGATTCATAAGAGTTGTACAAAAAAGGAAGGCCGCTGTATTAACGGCCTAGTAAGGTTATTATCTGCCCATTAATCGTAGTACTCAGGAAGCAGTCTTCGGGTTTGGAACTGTTCCATGCTGTGGCCCAGCCAGATCTCCCCATTTTCACGATCGCGAATCATTTTCATCCGCTCAATGGCTTCCATTGCAGCTTCCACATTCCATACAATTCCCGGTATCGTACCCTGCAGGTTTTCGGGCATATATGCAGCATCGGCGGCTAGTATAACGGTGCCTTCATTTGGCAGGCGAACAATCAAAGATTGATGCCCCTGGGTGTGCCCTTTGGTATCAATCAGTTCAATAGAGCCATCACCGAACAGATCAAGATCACCGGTTATTTCCATGAAGTTGTAATTACGGGTGTTTTTATAATCATCCAGAACATAGGCTGCACGCTGGAACTGCTCGGGCCACCATGCATTTTTCAGCTCGGCTTTTTGCACTATATGAGTAGCGTTCGGAAACATGCTGATGTTTCCGGCGTGATCGAGGTGGAAGTGAGAGTGGATTACATATTTTACATCATCTACTGATTTCCCGATGCGCTGCAGCTGCTCATCGATACCCTGATCACGTGTCATGCTTGGGGTAAATGCCTGCGATACCGGCCCCCAGTACTCTTCACCATCATCGGGAACTACATCTACACTCATTCCCGTATCAAACACAATCAATCCGCGCGGATGATCAATAATATACATCGGAACCGGAATGTCAATTCTTGTACCAACATTGGTCATTGCTGTTAACCAGCCCTGGTCCAGATTAAGCGTTCCGCTTGTTGTTACATACATTTTTATATCACTGTTTTGTGCATCAGCAGGTGTTAAAATTGCAAACACCAGTGATAGGGAGAAGAGAATGGTTGAAACTTTTTTCATGGAATCTCTGGTTTGGTTTTTGTCAAAAAAAGCGCTCCCAAATATTTTAGTGAATGAAACCGAGTATTGCAATATTTGATACTAATGGGGATTGATTTACACATTTTTCCACTCATGAAAAATTTTAATCTATACCCATTAACTCTATTTTTTACCGTGTAAAATATTAGCCGGCATTGGTTTAGTTTCATACCTGCTTCGTTCACTGATGAATTGACAAAATGAATGAGTTCAAAAAGTTTTACATTTATAATCGTATGAAAACGACGCACATCAATCAAAACTTCTGCTTTTTTTTGCTGCTCACAGCTTTTTGTGTAGCTCTTACGAGCACAACTGATGCACAAAGGCTCATTGAACGAAACCAGATTCTGAATCCGTTGGAAAATCCCTCCCTGAATGTTGAGGAGGGAAAAACGATGTGGTTCAGCCAGGTTGGGGGATGGGGGGCGTTTGGCAACTATGCCTTTTCGCGGGATGAAAACCACTTTTGGTACCAGGAGCTCGGGGCCTATTTTGAACTCTACAGAAGCGGGAACTCTACCAGTGTTGCAATTACTACACAGATAGAGTTCATCGCTGATGACGACAACGACATCAACTTCAGCCCCAGGGCGATCTTTTGGGAGGAGGGAATTCTATTCACCTCACGGAGAGACGGTTTCTTTTTACAAGCCGGTTACTATCATCGCTGCAAACACGACATTGACAACCTGAACCTGGGTGAAGAGCGCGCTACGGTGTTTGGAAGCGCGATGGGCCGGGTGATAATTCCGGTTTCGCTCTCCAGGCCCGGCGACGCACTCTTCTCTCTCCGGCTCGACTACTACACCATAACCTGGGAGAGGAGAATTCCGCGGGAGAATTTTGAATTTGAACCGAATATAGAGGATTTGAGCGCATCTCTGATGACGAACATCGACTGGCGCATTCGCCTGAGTGATCAGAATTTTATTAGTTTTGGCGGATACGCAATGACCTCACTCTATGATGCTGACCTGCGGAGCAGCGGTAAAATCTCAGTTAATATTGGCACGGACAGAGGCATTGGCGATGTTCAGTTCGGATTTCATCTCGAACACCTGGCAGACAGCGGTATTCCTGTACGCCCCAAAGCTGCCACCCTTGCCGGTTTTGGAATTCGAATCAACACCTCGGGTAGTATCCGGTAATGGAGTAAAGCTCACTCTACTTAAAACAATATAAACTCGAATTCGATTAATAATATGTCGTTTGAAGCCCAGAAAGTCCCCTACTTGCGAAGGAGGGGCTCCGAGTGCTCCTCTTTTATATCGCGAAGCGAAACGATTCCCACGAAGTGATTTCCCCGCAGGGATCCGTCAGCTGACGGAAGGGGTGGTTGTGCCATGGGCATCCCTTTGGGGG
>REDT01000145.1 GCA_007693295.1 Balneolaceae bacterium | reverse complement strand
AAAGCGTGCAAATTTCAGGACCTGTCAGCACCCACCGGACTGTGTCCGACTACCGGCGGATCTGCCCCGTTAGGGATCCCTTTGGGAACAGCGTCCGGGGCAAGGAGGGGCTTCGAGCGCTCCTCTTTTATACCGCGAAGCGAAACGATTTCCACGGAGTGATTTCCCCGCATGTATGCCTACGGCAAGGGGTGGTTGTGCCATGGGCATCCCATTGAGGGAACTCAGGTTTTAGCCTAAAATCTTATCCGGAAAGATAGCAGGCAAAAAAAAAGACGACCCTACTAAGGCCGCCTTTTTTGATTGTTGTGGAATACAGATTCCACGGGATAAAACTAATTAGTCGAGACTTGGTATAAGTACCGTATCTACGATATGTATAACACCATTCGTTCCGCCCAGATCTGCAACGGTAACAACAGCAGTAGAACCGTCGGCTTCAATCGTAACGGTCCCATTTGCAACTGTAATTGTTACATCTTGTTCATTGAGCATCTCAACGGTTTGAGTTGCCGCAAGGTCGCCGGCGAACACTTCAGCACCCAGTACATGATAGAGTAGTGTACTTTCAATCTGGTCATTGGTAAGATCAGGTAATACGCTGCTTATATCATCAAATGCTTCGTTTGTCGGTGCAAATACGGTGAATTTACCTTCGCCTTGCAGAGTCTCTACGAGATCAAAGTCTGCAAGAAGACCCACAAGAGTTGTGAGGTTATAGTTCTTCAATGCAATTCCTGTAATATCAAGAAACGCATTAGGAAGAAGAACTGAATCAATGGCGTGTATTACACCGTTAGTGGAAGCCACATCGGCTAGAACTACATTGGATGAACCATTAACTACAACACCTTCAGCATCAGCAGTGATGTAGAGAGCTTCTTCAGAACCTGATTCAACAGTTTGTTCTGCAGCAAGATCATCTGAAAATACCTGCGCGCCTAAAATCGTGTGATATAGAAGTACTTCGGCAATCTGCTCTTCAGTCAGGTCGTTAGGATCTACTGATTCAAACAGTGTGTCGAACGCATCATTGGTGGGTGCAAAAACTGTTATTTCAGACGTTGCAACCGCGTCAACCAGGTCGGGATACTGGCTTAGCAGACCCACCAGGGTGGTGAAATTATAATTCTTGGCTGCTACCTCTACGGTATTCAAGAATGCATTTGGCAGCAGTACCTGATCAACCACGTGAATAACGCCATTGGAGGCGGTAACGTCAGCTGCAATTACATTGGAAGAACCGTTAACTGTTACATCTCCGTTATCAGCTGTGATGTAAAGCGGCTCGTTGTTGGCTGCGTCTACAGTCTGTTGCGCGCTTAAATCACCTGAAAGAATAGGCGCACCGGCAATCACATGATAGGTAAGGATAAACTGTACCTGCTCGGGTGATAATGCATCCGGATCAATTTCTGCAAAAAGTGCAGCAAAGGCTTCATCATTTGGCGCAAACGCAGTATAAGGACCTAAATATTTGAGAGTTGTGATTAGCCCAACGTCTTCAGCCAAGCTCAAAAGAACTTCAAAATCACCGGCTTCGCGTGCAGTATCAACAAGGTTCGGCTCGCGATATGCGGATGGCAGAAGTACTTCATCAATTGCATGAATTACTCCGTTTGTAGCGACAAGATCTGCCTCTATAACAGTTGAGCTGCCATTAATCAAAACACCGGCGGCACTTACCTGAACCAGCGTGCGCTCTTCGTTGAGCATTTCAACATCTTGCTGCGCAGAGAGATCACCGGATAGAATTGTTCCGCCGGTTACGTGAAATGTCAAAATTTCAATAATATCCTCGGTGGTTAGATCGGCTGGGTCAACAACATCAAAAAGCGCATCGAATGCAGCATTTGTTGGTGCAAACACAGTGAATTCATCACCGGACAGTGTGCCTTCAAGTTCGGCATCAAGTATTAATTGTACTAAAGTTGTAAATCGATCGTCATCTTGAGCCAATTCAACCAGATTTTGCTCTGCATCACCGTTATCCGGATCTGTTATTCCGTTATCATCACTGCATGCGGTAAAAAGTGATAGCATAAGAAGTGGAGCAAGAATCAGAATCAGGAATCTTAGTATTGGATTAGTATTCATTGTTATTCTTGTTTTATTTTTTGGGGTTAAGAATTCTGACATTCAAATTAATTTCGTTTTGTCAGACAGCTCTACAACAAGAATTTATTTCTGAATCGTTTGCTTAAACAGAAAAAACTTTTTTTAAATTTAAAAACCTTGGGCAGGAGGGCTTTAAAGCGTGATAAATCAGCTTTCGACAGACTTCGAGATTCTGTTATTCAAGGGGGGGATCAGAGGGTGAGGTGAAAATTTTGGGAGGGCTTCGACCAAAATTTGAGAGTAACCGAGATGGTCAGCTGTTCTGAAATAGTCATAGAGAAGTTTTGCAAGCAGGTCGAAATTGCCGTTGCAGGTAACAACATTCTTCTCCGTTTCACCACACATTTTTGAGTGCAAAATATAGAAGGTTTTGGAGTCGAATTGAGAAGGAACCGAATGAATCCAGTTCACGGTGGCTTTGGGCTTGTAGTGTGTATATTTCACACCGGGACTTTTTGGTAAAGGATCAGAAGTGTGATCAGAAGATTCAATAACATCTGTTTTCAGGAGGTTTTTAATCATCTCAGCAGAGATTGCACCGGGACGAAGAATTGCAATCTGCTTGGAAGTTAAATCGAGTACAGTGGATTCAAGCCCTATTTTTGAACTCCCACCGTCAACTACAGGCAGTTCATCGCCATAATCTTCTATAATATGTTCCGGTTTTGTAGGGCTGGGTTTCCCAGAGCGGTTTGCACTTGGTGCTGTAAGCGGGCCGGTATTTCGAATCAGTTCAAGGGCAATGGGATGATCAGGCATCCTGATCGCCACGCTATCTAACCCTGCCGTTACAATATCGGGAACAGCAGCCTGCTTCTTAAGAACCATTGTGAGTGGTCCCGGCCAAAAATGGTTTGCCAGTTTTTTAAAAGAATCCGGGATGTCTGTTGCCAGTTCATATACCTGGTTCATATCACTAATATGAACAATGAGCGGGTTGTCCGCCGGCCGTCCTTTTACGTCGAATGTTTTCTGAACGGCAACTACATTTTTGGCATTTGCACCAAGTCCATATACCGTTTCAGTCGGGAATGCAACCACTTCACCTCTGCGTATCAGCTCTACAGCCTTATCCAGTGAGATGATCATGCCGGGACCTCTTCTGCGGCGGGATTGAACTCAGGGAGAGATTTGAGGTATGATATGCCGTGCTCAACAGAGTTGATGTTTTGGATTACAAGCGTGACAGTATCATTTTTCTGAACCACTTTAAACGGGTGATCAGTTTTTGATTCAATTTGGCTGAGCAGCTTTTGGAAGTAACCGCTGCCGTAGAACTGAACTCCAAGGTCATCGTCGTTTTTTGGGCTCATCAGCCACATACGGCCGGCTCTGATTGTAACTTTTTTGAGAAGCAGTTTGGAAGCAAAGAATTTGATAAGAGATGCATTTACTAGGTTCTCACCGGTTTCAGGCAGTTTGCCAAACCTGTCGGTCACCTCGTCTTTCCACTCCATGATTTTTTCAACACTTTCGGCTTCCGAAAGTTTTCTGTAGAGATTCAGCCTTTCAACATTATCTCTTACGTAATCACTTTCAAGATACGCAGAGAGGTCAAACTCAACCTGCGTCTCCGGATAATCCACTTTTGAAGGCTCACTCTTAAATGAGGATTTGTATTCAGTCTCTTTCAGTTCTCGTACAGCGTCGTCGAGAATTTTGGTGTACAGTTCAAACCCGATATCTGAAATGTATCCGCTCTGTTCGGCACCCAGTATGTCACCGGCTCCGCGTATATCTAGATCGCGCATGGCTATATTGAATCCTGCACCGAGATCGGAGAACTCTTCCAGGGCAGTTAGCCGTTTTCGGGCATCAGCCGACAGATTTTGAACAGGAGGGGTGATCAGGTAACAAAAGGCTTTACGGTTCGACCGGCCCACTCGTCCCCGCAGCTGATGGAGCTCCGACAGTCCGAATTGGTTTGCATTGTTAATAATGATGGTATTTGCGTTGGCAATGTCGATTCCGTTTTCAACAATATTTGTAGAAATTAGCACGTCAAACTTGTGCTGGTAAAAATCACGGATAATTTTTTCGAGTCGTGATGACGGCATCTGTCCGTGGGCAAACCGAACCCGGATGTCAGGAACCAGCGTGCGGATCATTTCTGCCATCTCCTCAATATTTTTAACCCGGTTATGGATAAAAAAGACCTGACCGCCCCGTGAAGTCTCTTCCACGATGGCGTCCCGGATAAGGCCTTCATCCATACTGTGAATTTCGGTGTAAACGGGCTGTCGGTTGGGAGGCGGTGTATTGATGATGCTCAGGTCGCGTGCGCCCATCAGCGAGAACTGCAGTGTTCGAGGTATCGGCGTTGCCGTGAGAGTCATTACGTCGATGGCGGCCCGGAATTTTTTAAGCTTCTCCTTAACGGCTACGCCAAAGCGCTGCTCCTCATCAATAACCAGCAGGCCCAGGTTTTTAAACTGAACATCTTTTGAAACAATGCGATGTGTCCCGATGAGGATATCCACTTTGCCGGCTTCCAGTTTTTTAACAATCACTTTCTGTTCGGCGGCCGTCCGAAAGCGGGAGATGGCTTCAATTTCAATGGGAAAGTCTTTCATTCTTTCCCTGAATGTTTTCAGGTGCTGATCGGCCAGGATGGTTGTAGGTACAAGTATGGCCACCTGTTTCTGATCCATCACAGCTTTAAAAGCAGCCCTGACGGCAACTTCAGTCTTTCCAAAACCCACGTCGCCGCAGATAAGCCGATCCATCGGCTGTGAGGATTCCATATCGGTTTTTACAGAGAGGATTGCATCCATCTGGTCGGGTGTCTCTTCAAACTCAAAACGGGCTTCCATTTCAGTTTGCCATGCGTTGTCGGGGGAGAATTCAAACGCCTGCTGAGCTTTTCGTTTGGCGTAAAGCTCAATCAGTTCACGGGCAATATCCTTTACCTTTTTCTTGGTAGAGGCTTTCTTTCGTGCCCACTCACCCGACCCAAGCTTTGTAATCCGGGGTTCTTTCCCCTCTTTCCCCGAATATTTCTGAAGCTTGTGGAGGCTTGATACATTTACATAGAGAATAGAATCCTCTTTATACCGCAGCACTGCAGCTTCCTGAATGGAATTTCGGACTTCAATTTTTTTGAAACCGGCAAACTTGCCAATTCCGTAATCCACATGCACCACGTAATCGCCGATGTTCAGATCTCTAAGCTCTTTAAAAGAGATGCCGCCACGCACCCGTTTCCTTTTGATCTTGGGACGGTGGTACCGGTTAAAAATCTGATGGTCGGTCAGTACCGAGAGCTTTTCATCTTTCAGTACAAAGCCTTCATGCAGTGTTTGAATCACCACCCTGTAGTTGAAGTCATTGCCCGGTTCACCCAGCAGTTCCTCAAAACGCTCTTTCTGATTTTCATGATCGGTAAGAATTAGGACTCGCCCGCCCGATTCGCTCTGCTCTGTGATGTACGAGCGCAGTAGTTTAAAACTACCGTTAAAAGAGGGGTGAGGAGATGAATTGATCTGAAGGGTTAAGTAATCTGAAGGCTGTTCAGTAAAGCTCCTGGTGTAGATAATGCCCCTGTTCTGAAGAGTCTTATTCCACTCTTCGCCGGTAACATAGATGTTGTGCGGTTGGGGCAGGTTTTCATTTTTCAACTCCTTGAAAGCATTCAGTGCCTGTTGTTCAAAGGTTTCTATCTCTGAAAGTATAAGCTGCTCCTCTTCAATGATCAGAACCGACTGTTCCGGCAGATACGACATCAGGCTCTCCTTCACACCGTTCTCTGCTATGGAAGCATTCGGTACCAGGCGGGTTTCATTCAGAAAGGAGACCGAACGCTGCGAATCGGGATCAAATTCACGGATGGAGTCGATCTCATCTCCAAAAAATTCAAAACGAACCGGGTAATCACCCGAAAATGGAAACACATCAAATATTCCGCCCCTGATTGCAAACTCACCCGGCGCATCTACAAACCGGGCAGGCTGATACCCCTGGTCAGACAGCTTTGCAGAGAGTTCTTCCGGCGGGATGATATCTCCCTTACGTATATGTATGGACGATTTGTGAAAATGATCGGCCGGTACCAGTTTCTCGATAATGGCATCTGCAGATGCTACAATAACCGAAGCCTCATTACGCGTTATTTTCTCAAGCACCTCGGAGCGCTGTACCATGATCGACATGTCGAGTATTTTTTCCGAATCGTATGGCTTTCTGCGAAGCGGAGGAAATAGCAGAATATTTTCATTGCCCAGCTGTTCAAAATCGGAAGCAACAGCTGCCGCTCTTTCAAAATCTTTTACAACATAGAGCAGAGGTGAATACTTCCGGATCAGTTCACTTAGAACAAATATCCCCGAAGAACCGGAAAATCCTTTAAAGCGGATATTATTATTCCCGTCGAGATGTTTTTCTACAGAATTTTCCGGGAAATACGTTATGATGGAAGATCGAACCTGTTCAATCATGAATAGAGGTAATTCTTAATAGTTTAGCAATTGTTGCGGGTTATAGTGATATGCCGACAAGCGTATCAGGATTTGCAAGGTG
>REDT01000317.1 GCA_007693295.1 Balneolaceae bacterium | reverse complement strand
TTTTTTGATTTAATTGAAAACCGTCTGCACCATCGGGGTGTGGATAGCGGATTTCGTTTTCCCGGGAACCATATTTCAAAGTCAGTATCTTTGGCTTTCCAGGTAATTACTATTCCATTCTTCACATCATCCTTATCAAGTATGATCGTTTCAACTTTATAGAGTTCAATACGGTCACCATCTTCCACTCTTTCTTCTGTTTTCAGCTCATATATGTGATTCCCTTTTCTTTCCATAGTTATACCCCTTGTTTTTCTATTGATTGGTTAGACTATTTCTACTCAGCACTGTTTGTTGTAAAGTCCTGTATAAAGCTGATAAATCGCGGATCACGCAAGAATTCCCTGAGATGCGGATCATTTTCAATTTCTGAATATGCATAACCCCTCTCCAATGCGTTTGTAATCAGTGTCAATGCGCGGTCCCTGTCACCCAACTGTTCGTATACAATACCGGCATTGCATATAACGGAAATATTTTCAGGGGCAAGCTCGAGGGCATAGGTAAGATTTTGTCTCGCTTCGGAAAAATCTCCCAATGCGGTTTGATAACCTGCAATATTTACGAGCAGTTCGGCATCGCGGGGATTCACGCGTTCTTCTTCTTTCGCCAATGTTAATGCTTTTTGATAGTACTCTTTCACGGCTAAACTGTCTCTGCCCGACCAATACGAAGCTGACGCCAGGTGTGCCCAAACACGATGGTCATGATCACTGATATTCAAAGCATTTTCATACATTTGAGCGGCTTCTTCAAAATTTGATTCGTGATAATAATGAAGAGTGCCCAAATTAGACCAGATAAAATATCCGGGTTCTATTTCAGAAGCCTTATTGAACAGTTCGATAGCTTTCGGGTAGTCTTCAAGATAGTAGTAAACGACACCCAGATTACTGTATCCATAGCTGCTGTTGGGAATCAGTTCAATTACCTTTTCATATTGCTGTACGGCCTCAGTGAATTTACCTTGCCCATAATAAAACCCGCCCAGCTGGTTGTAACCCGCCCAGTAAGTAGGACGCAGGCGAATCGATCGTTTATAAGTTTCTTCAGCCTGATCAATGCTGCCAAGTTGTACATAAGCCCGGGCAAGCCCGCGATAGGCATCGGAATTTACAGAGTCCAGTTCCAAAGCTCTTCGAAATGAGTTTACGGCTTCATCATACCGGCCGGTTGCTTGCTGAATCATGCCCAGCGTTACATGCACAGCAGCCAGTTCATTGTTAATCTCTTTTGCCCGTTCACTATATTGGATGGCCATGTCTACCCACTCCGAATCTCTTGTTTCATCGTACATTCTTCGGTAAGCTTCTCCCAGTCCGGCATAGGCTTGGGCATATTCCGGGTCCAGTTCAATTGCCCTATTGAACAAATTAATTGCACGTTCTATATTCTCAATCATCTGATAATCCTGCAGATATCCCCGTCCTTCAAGATATAATTCATACGATCTGGCCACTGTTGTGCTGCCCGAACCGGAAGTGAATCTGGATTCTTTATCATCTATATTTAGCATTTGGGCGAGCAGATTAACGGCTTCATCCTGCAGATGAGGAAGAGAATCAACCGATACCGAGAGCATATCTGATTTGATCTGCCTGGCAGTTTTTGTATCAACAAGGTTTAACGTTAACTGGATTCGGTTTGATAATCTTTGCAGGCTGCCATGTACAGCTATTGTAGCATTGAACTCTCTTAAGGCATCTCTGGCACTGGTTACATTTTGCTGCCTGACATCGCTGGCTGAAACCACCCAGTATGAAATATCCTGAGGCTGAAGCATGGTGAGAGAACTGGTCAATATTTCCATCAGCCCATCATTAAAAGGCTGATTTGCCGGATCTTCGCCCACATTTAAAAAAGGCAGTACAACCAAGTGGATATCATCCGGCGCAGAAGTGAAATTAAAAAATGAGGGTAGTGAACTTCTGGAGTCCGGAAAAGAGAGAACCGCAATAATGATTACCACAAGCAATGCCGCGAATATTGCCTTGGGCTGAGAAATAAACCCAATTAGGCCGGATCTGTTTTTATGAAGCGGGACCTTTTTTTCAGACAGGTAATCATTGAGTTTCTCTACGACTGCAGAAGCAGATTTATAGCGTTGGTCGGGGTTCTTCCTTATAAGTTGAAGTACAATTTCATCAAGCTCTTTTGGAACAGATGGGTTAATTAAGGATGGCGGAGGCGGGTCAACATTCACTATGGAATACATCAACGCAGCATAGTGCTCTTCAGCGAACGGGCGCTGACCGGTAATCATTTCATATAGTAATACTCCAAGAGAATAGAGATCTGTTTTGGCGTCAATTTTCTTGCCCTGAAGCTGCTCGGGCGACATGTATGCCAGGGTTCCAACACTCCGGCCGGTTTCTGTGATGCCCGATTCACTCATCAGTTTAGCAAGGCCAAAATCAACGATTTTAACATATGCCCCGGAAGTTAACATGATATTGGCCGGCTTAATATCCCGGTGCACAATTCCGGATTTGTGGGCACTTTGTAAACCTTTTGCAATTTGTAACGCAATGTTTACTGATGTTTCAATATCGGGCGGATCTCTTTCAATCCTCTCTTCCAGCGTTTCACCATCGTAATAGCCCATGCATATGAAAGAACGACCATCATCTGTATCACCAATTTCATGAATTACAGAGATATTCGGATGATCAAGCCGTGAAGCAGCCCGGGCTTCCTGAACAAATCTGCTTTTTGTCTGTGGGTTGGCTGTGAGATCGGCAGAAAGAAACTTCAGGGCAACCGTTCGGTCGAGCTTGGTGTCGTGGGCTTTGTAAACCACACCCATACCACCCTCGCCAAGCTTTTCGAGGATTTTGTAGTGCGATATTGATTGACCAATCATTCGGCGGCCTCCAGCCAAATTCTGATGACTTCATTTTGAGACAGTAATGCTTTACCCGGCACGATCATTGCCAAAACCGTGAGGTACAATAAGTCTCGCTTATATTACTAAGAATTCGTGGATAACCATGCACAAATGCCCTTTAGCCGGCAAATATATTTTTTCTACCTGATAATCATTCTTGGAGGTGATTCACCTTCCGCATATGCTCTTGCACCATGAACGAATACTGCATAGGGATGATCTCCTTCATCCGCGTCATTCCCGATAACCAGTGTCAGACTTTCACCTTTCAACAACTCTTCAGTGAAAGTTCCGGTAAGTTCCTGGTCCATAAATTGAAAATATATATCTCTATCTTCGGGTGCCTGCCAAACAACTGTATCTCCACGGGCAACATGTATTTCGGTTCTTGTGATATCATCAGCATCTACAATTTTCCATACACCATCCACAAGCATGCATGCGAGATCGTGCCGTTCGGGTATGTCGGATTGCATACCCCCCAAAGCATCATCGCTGCAGGAGTTTAGGGACAGAACAAGCAGACTAAGCGCTATAACAATTATTGTCAGATATTTTAGTTTCATCGTGACCTCCCGATTGATTAAAAAAACAGAAGCTAACCAACAATTCTTCTTGACTCATTATGCACATAAAGTGACTTTTCCTCTTATAAAATATACAATCTTATGATTCGTGCAAATTTGTCAAAATCTCACTGTTCAAACAAGATTCTCTTTAACATTTTAGCTTTGGATACAGTTATATATTATTGGCAGATATAGACTTAACGTTTTTCATTATTTAAACTTCCTGCCCGTAACCAGAGTGAATTTACTGATATCTATATCTTCACTTGTAACCGAGTATTTTGACTTTGAGGTACTCTCCAAAGCCATTTTCCATTGATACAACTCTGAAAGGGTATGCTTCACTTTGTTTAACAGAGTATTAAATACTCCCCCTTCCTCATATAAAGTGACAGCTTCCAAATCGTCCCAAATCGTAATAGACAGATATTCTTTATCCCGGAGAGTGTTGTCTGCAAGGAATGAATACCGGCAACCCGGAATTTTTTTCAGTGCTTCCTGAATCTCATTTCTATAAATCTTCTTAAACTCATCCTCTTTCCCGGTCATTACCTTTAATGAGAGAACCCTCAGATATCTCAAATTGCCCTCAATTTCATCCGGCAGGTTTACTTCTTTTAATTCAACAGGGTAGCTCTTAACTATCGGCTCCTGTTTTACCGGCACATACTCTATCGTGTCTTTTTTCGATAGTTGAATTTTCCATTCTGCACTGTCTTCAAGGTAAGGGCGTACGTGGTTAAGATTCTTTTCATACATACCCGATTCAGTGTAGTCTAGGATCTGTTTTTCAGATTCCCAAATGGTAAGGGATGCATACTTTCCGGGTGTATTAATACTTTGCAGGAGGCCAGCAAACAAACAACCCGGTGTTTTCTCGAGTTCAGGCATCACCTGGTCCTGGTATACAGATTCCAGGGCAGGGCCTCTGTTTTCACGTACTGCTGCCTCTACTATTCGTACCAGCATAACCTGCCTCCATTTTTTACAATTAAGGATTTCTGGCGAGAACCAGTGCGGTCATATCATCAAAAAGCTGCTGTTTTTCACTAAATTTGAAGCAGGCATTAAATATTCGGTCAATTAACTTTGACGGTTCGTATAGGTCTGAACCTGCCGACTTCAGATATTCCTCCAGCCGGGCCTCTCCAAACTCCTCTTCAGCCACATTTATACACTCCGTTATCCCATCAGAGTAAACAAAGATACAGTCGCCCGGCTGTAACACAATAGTTTTATCCTCATATTCACTCATCTCAAACATGCCAATAGGTAAACTGTTGGCAATCAGCCGTTTGCTGGTGCCGTCCAGGCTTACAAGAAACGGGTATTCATGACCGCCACTCGAAAAAAGAAGTTCATTTGTTTTAATATTCAGTATCCCTAAAAACAGTGTGGCAAACTTCTCGGCACCGGTATTGTGAAAGAGCTGAATGTTTGCATGTCTTAAAATTTCGGAGGGAGTTTTAAGGTGAAATACCTGACCCCGCAAAATGGCTTGAAGGTTCGACATGAGCAGTGATGCAGACAATCCCTTACCGCTGATATCACCCAGGCAAATCACCAAATGTTCATCATCCAGTTTTATAAAGTCAAAATAGTCGCCCCCCACGGATTGGGCGGTCAAATTTCTTCCGTCTACTGCATACCCTTCAATTTCCGGCGGTGAAGAGGGCAGCATCTTTTTTTGGATAGCTGATGCCATTTCCATCTCTCTTCGCATCTCATGGTAGGCTTGTTCTTCTTCGTAGAGCCTGGCATTTTCAACAACCTGTGCAGACTGGGCTGCAATGATTGAGAGGAGTCTTTTATCCGACTCTTCGAATTGCTCTGATCCCTTCTTATTATAAAGAGTCAGGATACCAATCAATTTTGATTTGGCCATGAGTGGTGCGCACAATAATGTCTGCACAGAAGCATCCCAGCTCACATTTTTGAATCTTTCGTCATTATGCGGTTCATTAATCAACAGAGGCTTCTTATTAAGCTGCATCCATCCCAATAGGTTCTGATTAAGATGAAGGGGAGAGTGCGCGCTTGAACTGTCCATACTGCGGACAAGGGTTTGGGTGGGGTTTGCCTTATCCTCAACAACCAGTGTAATGTCTCCCTGTTCAGCATCGATTGCGCGAATAGATCGGGAAATAATGGTCCGCACAATTTTCTCACTGTCTAAGCTTCCGCTTATTGCCAAAGAGAGTTCATTGAGTATGGATAACTCACCTACCGCTTTTTTTAATCTCTGATTCTCCTGTTCAAGCAGGTGATATTTTGATTCGATTTCATTCATCTATGATTAGTAATCATTTCTGATGACTTTTGCCATAGTATAAACACACCCCACACAAAAAAAGAGATGTTCGCCTGTCTAACTATTTTGCATAAACATTTATAACAAAATAATTATCCGAAGTAATTGCAAGCCAAATAGATCTGAGGAGCTTGAAAAACAAAAAGGTTATTTTTGAAAAAACTGGAAAAGAGGAGGCTGTATATGGATTGCTTTTTATAAACTTGGCGTATACCAGCCGGTAAAAAACTACAGGTCTGCTGCGTGGTTGATCTGACCTCAATCAGCAGCCCGGTATTTCTTTAAAATCTCCATCACCTCATCGATCGGCAGTGCTTCCATCTTGCGTCCTTCCGTTCCTTCCATGGTTTCTGCCATGAAAAGCGAATTCAGTATGGCCTCTTCTGTAGCTTCAACGACGGCCAGGAAGAGGGGAGTCATCTCCGCATTTTTCAGTTCGATATTGGAAAGAGTCGGCCCGGCCTCATCCAGGTTGATTCGTACATCGGGATGGGTTGAGAATGCAATCACATAATCGCCGCTTCCGTTTGAAGCAAACCCTCCCACGCGTGCAATGGACATGAACGCCCTCTTGGCCAGCCGCTCAAGGTTTCGCGCTGTAACCGGCGCATCTGTGGCTACCACAATCATTATGGAGCCATCCACATCGTAGTTGTAGCCATCGTGGGTGTCGGCGAAAAGATCCGTCGGATTTTCGTTGCTAAAACTCCCGGAATTTGATGAAAATTGGTTTTTATGGCCGGAAAAATCCGACGGATCTGTTTGTATAGCGGCCATATAGTGATTGCCCAGCTCCTGCCCGACCGGCGCGCCATTCACGGTGAGAATGCCGCCAAAATTTGACTGCACCAACACGCCTACTGTGTAAC
>REDT01000150.1 GCA_007693295.1 Balneolaceae bacterium | reverse complement strand
TTGAAAATCTCGAAATTCGATCACTCGCCAACTCTGATCCATCACTTCAGTTTATGCTTCTTTCCGATTTTACGGACGCATCTGAGAAAAAGAGAGAAGGAGACAAGGCAATTCTTGATGCCGCTTACGCTGAAATTGAGACGTTGAACAAGAAATACCGTTCAAATTATGGTGATAAATTCTTCTTCCTCCATCGTGAAAGACTTTGGAATGACGCAGATGGGATATGGATGGGCTGGGAGAGAAAACGGGGTAAACTTGAGGAGTTTAACAGATTACTGTTAGATAACTCTGCCGAAACCAGTTACAAACATATTGGGGGAGACTTTTTTGAATCGATAAGGATGCTGCCTGTGAAGTTTGTGATTACCCTCGATTCGGATACCAAACTGCCGCCCGATAGCGCCCGGAATCTGATCAGAACTATAGCTCACCCTCTGAATCGTGCGCAATACGACCGGGATAAAAAGCGAATTACGAAAGGTTATGGAATCATTCAACCCCGTATCTCTATTCCGCCGGAGTCTACCAGAAAAACATGGTTCTCCAGAATCTTTTCAGGTAATGTGGGGCTGGATCCATACACAACGGCTGTGTCGGATATATATCAGGATTTGGCCGGCGAAGGCGTGTTCACGGGTAAGGGGATCTACGATGTAAAGGCATTTCATACTGCTCTGAACGGCCGGTTTCCGGAAAACCGGATTCTTTCACATGATCTGATTGAAAGTACCTATCTGAGAGCCGGCCTGGCCACCGATATTGAGCTGTTTGATGACTATCCTTCAACCTACGTGAGTTTCAGCAAGCGCAATCACCGATGGGTTCGTGGCGACTGGCAAATTGCTACATGGATTCTGCCAAAGATTTCCATGCAAAAGGATAAAGAATATAATCACATCAATCTTCTCTCGAAGTGGAAGATATTTGACAATTTGAGGCGATCGCTTAATCCATTTTTCCTCATCATCTTTTTAGTGGCCGGCTGGTTTATGTTGCCCGGTGCGGCATGGATTTGGACAGCAGCTGCATTAGGTATTCTTGCTTATCCAATTTATATAAGCCTCTCAAGCGACATTATGAATAGGCCGGCACGTGTACGATGGAGACTCTACATGGAGAAAGTCAGGGCAAATCTGAAAATCAATTCTCTTCAGGCCTTTTTTATGATTGTTATTCTGCCGCATCAGGCATACATGCAGCTCGATGCCGTTATCCGAACAATTTATCGCCTGAAGATTTCCAGAAAACTACTGCTTGAGTGGACTACAGCATCACAAATTGAATCGTCGAGTCCTAACTCGTTGAGTCTGTATATTAGAGATAATCTGTTCTCCATTATACTCGGTATTTCCATTTTACTGGCAGCCCTTTTTACAGCACAGCACTATCTGTGGATAATTGTTCCCTTCTTTATTATTTGGACGGGAGCACCATTCTATTTGTGGGCAATTAGCAAACCGATTGAAACAAAAGATCACCCTCTTACCACAAAAGAGAGAGCACGGGTTCGGGGATACGCCCGGCGCACATGGTTCTACTTTGAGCGGTTTGTTAACGATGAGCACTTTTGGTTGCCCCCCGACAACTACCAGGAAGAACCCTCTATTCCTGTAACGGAACGAACATCGCCAACCAATATCGGGCTGGCTCTTGTATCCACACAGGTGGCCTATAACATGGGGTATATTACTTTCGGTGAGCTTCTGGAGAGGGTATTGAATACCCTTAAAACCATGGAACAACTTGAGCGCTACGAAGGGCATTTTTACAACTGGTATGAAACCCGATTGGGCGAAGTTCTTAATCCAAAATATATCTCAACCGTTGATTCCGGTAACCTTGCGGCCGGGCTCATATCCATCAGGGAATCGATACTGAAAACCATCAGGACAAAAGGGGTAAACCAAAATATCTGGTCAGGGTTGATTGATACCATTACTACAGCGAATGAGATCCTGAAGGAGATTGATGATGAAGAACTTCTTCCGGGAACTTTTGGAAAAAGAGTAGATTCTTTGTGCCAATCGATGCTCAAAACAATTAAGGATAGCGACACAGCGTCGCTGCAAGAGGATATTGTTTTACTTAGAAAGCTAAAGGCAGAGGCTGCTGAATTGTGTGCAATTGATCTGTTGCCATTGGGAAGCAAACTGAATGACAATATGATGCAGGATCTTCTTTTTTGGCAGGACAGCCCGTTACGGCTTATTGAAAAGAGTTTATCAGAGCTGAAATCTCTTGTAGATTCCGAAAAGATTGATATTGAAAAGTTCTCAGTAGAGGAGTTGGTTACCCTGTTAAAAAGTGAGCCTGTTAAAAATGATGCCTCAAGGCTGCTCAATAAGTGGAAATACTATGCAGATGAGATAGTTGAGAGAGCGGGTAAATTAATCGACGAGATGAATTTTGCACCTCTTTATGTCAAAAAAAAGGGGCTTTTCAGTATCGGCTATAATGTAGAGAAGGCTCAGCTTGATTCCGGAACATACGACCTCCTTGCGAGTGAAGCCCGAATTGCATCCTATATCGCTATTGCCAAGGGTGATATTCCTGTGGAACACTGGTTCAGATTGAGCCGGAGATTAACAAGTTTAAGCCGTAATGAGATTCTTATCTCCTGGGGAGGCACCATGTTTGAGTACCTGATGCCGCTGCTCTTTATGCGAACCTATCCGGACACGCTTTTGAATCATACCGATCAGAATGTTGTGCGGTGGCAGCAGGAGTATGGAAAGAAAAACAGCCAGCCATGGGGCTTTTCAGAAAGCGCCTACTATTTTCTCAATATTGACATGCACTATCAATACCGTGCATTTGGTGCCCCCGGATTGGGGTTAAAGCGAGGGCTTTCTGAGGAGTATGTTGTGGCTCCGTACGCTTCACTGCTATCACTGATGGTGGATTCAAAGTCGTCGCTTGAAAATCTTAGGCTATTGGAAAAACTGGGTGGTTATGGATTGCATGGTTTTTATGATGCCATCGATTTTACACCAACCCGAATGGGTGAAGATGAAACTCATAAGGTTGTGAAAACCTACATGGTTCATCACCATGGGATGAGCCTGCTGGCCATTGAGAATGTTCTAAATAACTGGGAGGTTCACAAATGGTTTCATGCTGATCCGCGAGTGAAAGGTTGTGAGCTGATTCTTCAGGAAAGGATTCCAAGAGGTGTGCCTATAAAAGAACCACATCCGATTGATGTGGAGCTGGAGCCGGGTGTGCAGCAATCCATGGAGAATCTTGTTGAACATGCCGGTATAAATGCACTCGACATCTCCCCACCCCGGCTTCATATGCTGTCTAACGGAAAATACTCCCTGTTTTTGAGCCATGCCGGTACGGGTTCATCCCGTATAAACGGATATTCACTTACCGGTTGGGATCCGGATCCTGCCACAGATCCGCTCGGGCTCTTTTTCTACGTCAAAGATAAGGAAAGCGGCCAATTCTGGTCGGCTATGCATCAGCCGGTCAAGAGAAAACCGGATCGTTATGATACCTGGTTTCAAAACGGTAAAATCGTGACATCCAGAGTGGATGAGTGGATTGAGACTACAACTTCGGTCTCAATTTCACCGGATCACCCGATTGAATTGAGAAAAATCAGCCTTACCAACTACTCAAATGAGCATAGGGTGCTAGAAATTACCAGTTATGCCGAGGTGGTGTTGAACCGGGCACAAGATCACAACTCTCATCCGGCCTTTTCAAAGCTTTTTATACAAACCGATTACCTGCCTGAACACCACTCTATTCTTGCAAAAAGAAGACCCAGAAGTGAGGACGAGAAGCCTCTGTGGATGATTCACACATTTGCCGGAGAAGAGCATGAGAATCTTACAGAACCTCTTCAGTTCGAGACAGACCGTTCAAAATTTATTGGAAGGGGGCGGTCGTTAAGTCACCCCGCGGCAATGGATGCCGGTAATACTCTTCACGGTTCACAGGGTAACGTATCTGATCCGGTTGTGAGCCTGCGAAAAACAGTTAAACTTGGCCCGGGAGAGAAGGTGGAATTGATATTTGGCCTCGGATTTGCCGAAACAAGAGAGGAGGCAGAGCAGCTTGCCGATGTCTACGACAATCGCCACTCTGCAGATCGGGCATTCGATCTGGCTTCCGTTTACAGTACTGTGGAACTGAACCACCTCGGAATATCATCTAAAGAAGCTCACAACTACCAAAAGCTTGCATCATACATTCTATATCCGGACAAAGCCTTTAGGGCCAATGTGAAAAAACTTAAGGATAACCGAAAGAAACAGCAGGATCTTTGGGCTTACGGTATTTCAGGTGATTTTCCGCTGGTCGTATTCAGAATTCATGGTATGGATCAAATAAAGAGTGTGAAAACTCTGTTGAAAGCTCATGGATTCTGGAGAATGAAAGGAGTTGGCACGGAACTGTTAATCATAAACGACCATGCACCGGGATACATTGATGAAGTGCAAGAAGCGATCATGCAGGCTATACACGCTTCAACAGAGAGGGATTTGGTGAATAAACGGGAAGGTATATTTGTCAATCGATCCGATAAGATGCCGGTAGAAGACCTGACATTGATGCTCAGCGTTGCCCACATTGTTTTTGATAACAAACTGCCGAGCTTGTCTAAGCTGAAAAGGGAGATAGATACAGAGTCGTGGCTGATAAAACATGATGCCGACAACTATGTGCGATCAGAGATGGAGGTTAAAGATTTTGATGAAACGATTTCTGAGCAGACCAAAAACCTGCATTTCTTTAATGGATTCGGTGGATTTTCTGAGTCGGGTAATGAATATCATATTATTATTAAACCTGATCGGAATACCGGCCAGCTTCTCTTTCCGCCGGCACCGTGGATTAACGTGATTTCAAATCCCGATTTTGGATTTATTGCAACGGAAAAAGGTGCCGGCTATACCTGGAGTGAAAACAGCAGAGAGAACAAGCTAACCGGCTGGTCGAACGACCCTGTTATGGATAGCCACTCTGAGGCTTTTTACATCCGTGATCACAACAGAAAGGTTTATTGGTCGCCCACGCCGGGTCCGGTGCCGGGTGGTGGTTTCTACAAAATTGTTCATGGATTTGGCTACACCCGATATGAACATGAATCAGAAGAGTTAAAGCAGGAACTCATCCAGTTTGTACCGGGAGAAGATCCGGTAAAACTATCTCTGCTGAAAATTCAGAACCAAAGTGAAAAGCCGCGACAGCTTTCGGTATACAGGTATCTGAATAGGGTTTTAGGAGTTAGCAGAAATATCTCTTCGAGATATATCATTCAGGAAATAGCATCGGATGGTTCAGCCATTTTTGCACGGAACACCTATAACAATGAGTTCGCCGGCCGGGTTGTATTTTCAGCTGTGCCCGGACTTCCGGAAGATGTAGAACGGTTTGCCACAACAAACAGACAGTCTTTTATCGGCCGTAACCGTTCACATGATGATGCAAAGGCACTTACAAAAGGTGAGAATCTTGATGGCAAATCTGAACCGGGAGAAGATCCATGTGCGGCTTTTCAGGTGGTAGTGAACATTCCGCCGGGAGAGAGTGTGGAACTGACATTTATTGAAGGTGAGAGTAAAACCGGTTCCGATGCTGAAAAATTGATTTCGTCTTATGAAGACCCTCAAGCAGTAAAAGACGCGTTTGAGAAGTGTAAACACGAATGGAGCTCTAAACTGGATTTGATTCAGATTTCCACTCCCGATAAATCGCTCGATCTGATCATGAATGGCTGGCTGATGTACCAGAATCTCTCCTGCAGGATGTGGGCAAGAACCGCCTACTACCAGGCCGGAGGAGCCTATGGGTTCAGGGATCAGCTTCAGGATGCAACAGCCGCTCTCTATCTGGATCCAAAAATCGCAAGAGATCAAATTCTTATTCACGCCGAGAAACAGTTTAAGGAGGGGGATGTGCTGCACTGGTGGCATCCGCCAACGGGCAGGGGCATACGGTCCAAAATAACTGACGACCGGCTTTGGCTGGCCTATGTAACCGACTACTATATTCGATCAACCGGAGATGAATCTATCCTGGATGAAACAGCGACTTATATACAATCAAGGCAGCTCGAAGATTATGAACATGAGGTGTATCTGGTTCCCGAAGTACTGGATGAACCGGAATCAATTTATGATCACTGCTGCCGGGCTATAGATATCTCACTGAAATTCGGTGAGCACGGACTGCCGCTGATCGGTGCAGGTGATTGGAACGACGGAATGAACCGGATAGGCGAACAGGGTAAAGGTGAGAGCGTATGGCTTGGGTTTTTTATCTATGGAATTTTGAACCGGTTCACAGAAATCGCAAATAACCGAAATGACACCTCCCGGGCCGAACGTTACGGTGAAATTGCAGAAGAGCTGAAACAGCGCCTGAACAGTGAAGGCTGGGATGGAGAGTGGTATCTTCGTGCGTTTTATGATGACGGCACACCGCTGGGATCATCTGAAAACGACGAATGCCGGATTGATGCAATCTCACAGGCATGGTCGGTTATTTCTGGAGTTGCAACAGATGATAAGGCAGAAAAAGCACTGAACTCTGCCGAGAAGCACCTGATTTCGGAACACGACAAAATTATCAGGCTGCTGTCTCCTCCATTTGATATGACTGAAAAAGATCCGGGTTATATTAAGGGTTATATACCCGGTGTGAGAGAGAATGGCGGCCAGTATACACACGGCGCGCTTTGGCTGGTTAAAGCAATGGCTGAAAAGGGAATGGGATCCAGGGCTGTGAAGTATCTCAACATGATTAATCCGGTTAATCACGCGCTCAATCCCGAAGGGGTGGATCAATATAAAGTTGAACCATACGTTATATCGGCAGATGTCTATGGTGAACCTCCGTTGACAGGAATGGGAGGATGGAGCTGGTATACAGGGTCAGGTGGGTGGTTTTACCGCGTAGCACTTGAATCTATTCTGGGTTTCAGATATTTTAAAGATTCCATCAGGCTTCGGCCATCCATTTCGTCTGATTGGAAGGAGTTTAAAATCAGATTAAAGGCTGATGACGGTAAAACAGAATACCACATTCATGTCGAAAATCCTGACGGACTGGAAACAGGCACCTTAAACGTAACTATCGACGATGAACCTGCAGATAGTAAGGATGGTGTTGCCATGATTCCTCTTTCCAAAGATGGTAAAAAGCACACTGTCCACCTGCTTTTAAAAGCTGCGGAGTGACGCCTCAAGCTTAAATGTAGTGGGTGTAAGAATATTCACTACACCGATGCGTGACTTACGACTACTTTCTACTAGGGAACCTGTTTACCTTTAGAGGGTTAGAATCTTATTATATTAGAGAAAAGTAAGAGTGTACCCAAGAGTGTACCCGGTAATCAATAATGGGAAGGACAATGAAAGAAGAAAAGAGATTGCAAGAAGTAAAAGTATTTGTCATTGATTCTGATGTTTTGATGAGGCAAACTTTAGCAAGTATGTTGAGGAAAGAGGAGGGAGTAAGCCTTGCTTGTTCTGCAGGTTTTTCCGGAGTTGACAAAACTATTTCAAAAATTAAAAAGCAACTTCCCGATGTGATTATGCTGGGAGTTGAGAGCAGCGATTCGGATGAGATGAAACTTTTTAACCGGGTACGTGAAGAGTTTCCAAATGTCTTTGTTGTTCTTTTAACACCATTGAATGGAGAAGGAGCCAAAACAGCGCTGCAGGGTTTAAAAGATGGAGCAATAGATTATGTAACCAAACCCGATAGAAAACAGGGTTTGGTTTTGGCTAACTGGCACTTCCACAAAAGGGTGCTTCCATTAATTAAATCCATTCCCAAATTAAATAGTGAGAGGATCAATAAACCGTTGTCTATCAGCAGCGACCGAACTGCCTCACAGGGTTTATCGGTAGGCAGAAGCCGAATGACTCCGGGGAGTACTGAATTGATCGTTATTGGTAGCTGCATGGGTGGAGTTACTTCTCTGTATAAATTGATTTCACAGCTACCTGAAAATTTGCCGGTGCCCGTAGTGATTGTTCAGCATATGCCCAAAATTTATACCGAAGAACTCTCTATGGAACTCGATAAAATAACCCCTTTGAATGTAAGAGAGGCCAGGGATAACAGTGTGCTTCTTCCGGGGCAGATCTATGTTGCACCGGGGGGCTATCACACGGTAATCAAAAATGATTGTGCCCGAAAACGGATCTATTTGCACAGGGGGCCACGAGAGCACAGAAGCAGGCCGTCCATTGATGTACTTCTTCGTTCTGCCGTACAAGCGTATGGAGGAAGGGTACTCAGCGTATTTCTTTCCGGTAATGGAAATGACGGAGTTTTGGGAGCGGAGATGGTATTGAAGTATGGTGGAAATGTTCTGTTGGAAAGCGAAGAGAGCTCTCTGATATGGGATATGCCAAAAAGAATCAGCAAATTGAAAACCGGAATAAATGCTGTAGCATCTGATGGACTGGCTTCAGAAATCATAAAACTTTTAAAATCTGATTCACAGCAAAAAAAATACCGCATACCCCGAGAGGAGTCAGATAGTTGGGATCTGTTTACGGAACACGCATAATTCTGAATAGTGAGCTGAATGTCAGGCTTTATTTAAACCGGTTTAGTGTAACGGATAAGGAAATTAAAATCCGCAACACTTCATTTCTCCGTTAACGATAATTACTTAATACTACTGCAATGATCAAACGAATAGTAGTTGCACTCGACCCCGACTCGGATACACCGGTAGCTACACGGTTTGCAATTCGACTGGCTCAAAGGTTTGATGCCAGCCTCACAGGATTAGCGGTGGTGGATATTTCCAACATTCATTCGGTTATAGGCGTGGGAGGCCATGGAGCTGAAATTTCCGGACGTCAGATTTGGGCCGAGATGGCTGAAGATACTCGTGAAGTTGCGGAAAAATTGCTGAAAAACTTCAAGAATTCTGTCGAAAAAGCAAACGTTCGTTATCGGGATATTAAGAAGCATGGAGCATCCTACGAAGTAATCATAGAAGAGATGAAGTATCACGACATTCTGATTATTGGCCGGGATTCACATTTTTTCTACAATCAGCCCGAAAAAGACACCAAAACCCTTGCCAAAGTGGTGAAGGGGGGAGAGGCTCCAACGCTGGTTGTTACCGATGAATATCGGGATGTGGAACGAATAATGGTTGCATTTGACGGCAGCGGCCCGGCAGTGCGAACCCTGAAAGGCTTCGTACATCTTTTGCCATACGGCAAGGATATCGAAATAGAGCTTGTTCATGTTGCTGAAGGAAGTTCAATTGAGCAGATGGATAAAGCTTCCTCAATACTGAAGCAGGCAGAGAACTATCTGAAAGAGCATAATTTTAGCTACATAACCAAAGTAGTGCTTGAGTCAGGAAATCCGGGTGAACGCATCCTGGCCAGGCAGATCGAAAAGGATCCCGACCTGTTGCTCCTGGGCGCTCATTCCGTATCTGCTTTTAGAAGAGAGACGTTCGGGTCTACCACGCATCATATGATTACACACACAAAAGGTGCACTGTTCTTGAGTCGCTGATTCTTTCTATTACCGTTGCAAACCCGCCTCAGCTATCAAAATCAACAGAGCCCGCTGCACTCCCTTATGCCCTTCATCGTTGTACCACCATTCATCAAGTGAATGAGCTCCCCCGCTGCTGCCACCCCCGCCAAGCGTCATGGCAGGAATGCCAAGTGAAATGGGTACGTTCGAATCGGTTGAGGAGCGCACCAGATTTGGTTCGTTTCCAAAATAGTGTGTGGCGGTCATCGCTCTTTGAATGAACGGGTTTTCCGGATCAATCTCACCTGATGGCCGGTTACCGATCATCTCAACGTCAACGGTGAGCTCCGGGCCCCGCGTTCTCATTTCGCTGGCTTCGTCAACACCCTTCTGAATGGATGCCTGCAATATTTCGTCAATTTGCAGAAGCCTCTCCTGGTCAACCGATCTCATATCCACTTCCATCCAGTTGGAGAAGGGGATGGAGTTGACCGAGGTGCCGCCACCGATACGGCCAATATTAAAGCTTGTTCGTGGACCCTCGGCCACAAACTCAGAAGCCTCATTTTCAAAATGAGTAATGGCCCGGGCAAGCGCATGAGCGGGATTTGCCGTACCGAAAGCTCCCCAGGAGTGTCCGCCGGGCCCGTTAAACGTAACCCGGTAGCGGTGTGACCCGAGAGCCTGGTTAACAATGCGAGTATCGTTGCTCCCGTCGATGGATATAAAAGCGTCAATCTGTTCTCCGTGTTCGCTGAAAAGATGCTTTACACCTCTCAAGTCGCCAATTCCCTCTTCGCCCACTGTACCCACAAACCAAATATTCTGTTCGGTTTGGATATCCAACTCCTCCAGGGTTTTAAGAATTGTGAGAACTGTTGTAAGTCCCCGTGCGTCATCCACTATTCCCGGCGCATAGAGCGTATCGTTTACAACGGTTACCGTTACATCGGTTTCAATTGGGAAAACCGTATCGAGATGCGCTGAGATCACAATGGTGCGATTGCCGATGGACCCTGGCCTGCGACCAATGGCATTCCCTTCATCATCAATTTCGACGCTGTCCAATCCAAATTCCCGCATCATCTCAGCAAAGCGTTCTGCCCTGCGCTCCTCCATAAAAGGAGGGGCGGGTATTTCATTTAGATGAATCTGATTTGCCACGGTTTGATCATCATAGTCGAGAATAAACTGAAAAGCTCTGTTGATGATTTCAGACTCTGTGAGTTCACTGATTTGCCGCTCTATATCGCTGCTGATATCCTGGCTAAAAACAGCGGAATTAAATAGAAATGAAATGCTGAAGATGAATAAGTAGAAAATAGAGACGCTGATTTTATAAAACATTCGTTTTGATTTACCCGTTAATTGGATCTGTTTCTGTAGTTAATAAATTTCACCCACAGATTGTTTAACTATTTTTGTTGGAGGTTTTACAATGCTTACGGTACGATAATCTTTAATCTGTTAGATAAGATAAAGTTTAGACAGTATACCCAACAGAACTCATTTAATGAAGAAAAGTCCGGGGCAGATCATTCAATCCACTGCATCAAGGTCTGAAAAAGTTTGATCTAACAGTAGAAGCTATAGTAATAATACCTTCATCTGACTGATATAAATTATTTAAATTCAGCCTTAGTACTATATTGGGGTTAGATTTTAAAAATGAGATTTGATATGAAAAAAGGATACGTTTTAGTCTGTTTAGTTTTAGGTGCGCTGTTTCTAAATAGCTGTGATACAGGCAGCAACGACATATCAGTCGAACCCTTTGAGTTTTTGGTAACTGATGAGTTTAATCGAACAATTACTCAACAGTCGCTCGAATTCTTTTGGCTGGCAGCCGGACAGCCTGATGCCACACAATACATTACCTACGATGTGGAGCTCTACCGCGTGGTTTACAATACGGTAGATACAGAGGGTAACTCTATTGTAGCTTCCGGGGCAATAATGGTACCCAAGGGTATGGATAATCCGGGTTTGTTGTCTGTTCAGCATGCCACAATTTTTTCAAATAGTGAAGCCCCTTCTGTAGATGTTGGGATTTCAGTGGCAACCAGAAAGGCAATTTTTGCCTCTGCCGGATACATCACTTTTTTGCCGGACTATCTGGGATACGGTATTACCGGTGAAATGCTCCATCCCTATCAGCAGGAGAGTACACTGGCCTCGGCAAGTTATGATATGTTAAGAGCGGGGTTGGAGTTTGTGGAATCGAGAGAGCTGGCAAATACCATGCAGCCTGTAAACCTGACGGGCTATTCGGAAGGCGCTTATGCAACCCTTGCTCTCGCCCGCCTGATCGAAACAACCAGTACACCGGTGCAAATCGACCTCATTTCCATGGGCGCTCCTATTTTTGATCTGTCGGGTACCATGGACTTTATCATCGATAACATCACAGAGCCGACGGAGTGTGTGCCTTGTTATGCCTACTTTCTCTACACCTATCATCAACTCTATGAATTCCCGCGTCCGCTTAGCGATTACTTTAATTCACCGTATGATCAGAGAATTGCCGATGGGTTGTTCAGCGGAGAGAACTCTGCAGGTTTTGTACGAAACCAGTTGCCCGAAGGTGTGGATCAGCTTTTCAATCCCTCGTTTATTGATCGCTACCTGGGCGGGGCAGAGTCTGAGCTGAGGGCAGCAGTGGCAGAAAACGATCTGTTCTATGTTCCGAATGCAGAGGTGCTGCTGGTGCATGGCGATGCGGATGGAGTGGCACCTGTATTTAACAGTGACGATTTTGAGTCGAGGGCCTTGGCTGCAGGTAAAACCAATCTCACCTATCTGAGACCGGAAGGGGTAACGCACGGAACCGGTATCTTTCCATGGGGGATAGGAACACTTGAAGCGCTTGGTGTACGTTCGAAAGTGCTTGCCTCACACTGAAAACATGGCGAAGAGTACCCGCCGGCTCACCCGTAATTTTCTGAATAAGTGGGTAGAAAAAGGTAACTTACTTTAGAAACAACTATTTCAAAGATCAACCTTATTCAAAATGATATGTCAAAGATATTGGTGAGAGAGGTTTTATACTGGGGAGTCATTCTTTTTTTTAGTGTATACATCGCAACTCATTTTTTCACAGGCGGTGATGAGCAGGAGGTACTCTACCTGGTATTTTTTTCAGGAATTTTGCTTGTGAGCATTGGCACCAAGTTCGTAGTGGATCACGATCCCGACCAGCTTTCATTCCTTAAAGCAATCAGAAAGTCGAAGGAAAAGAGCCTGCTCTGGTGGATACCCTTTTTGGGAATTGCGGTGATGGCTGCCGGAGTGATCGGTGTGTTTGCACTGGATGTAATTTCTATGGTGCCGAAACTGATCATGATGTTTCTGGCTGTCGTGATAACCACACTGACTCTTGAAAGGCTGAACAGGGATTGAAATTGTCGTTATGATTCAAAAACCATTTTCAGGATCTGCATTGCCACCTGCTCCTTGCTGCCTGAAAACTCATGCTCACTATCCGGGCCAAGCAGATAGATCCTGTTATTATCCGAATTAAAACCTGACCCGATTTCAGAGATGGAATTGGCACAGATCCAGTCGAGGTTTTTACTCTCCAGCTTCTTTTTGGCATTTTGAAGCAGATTTTCGGTCTCCATGGCAAAGCCAATCAGAACCTGTCCCTTTTTCTTATTCCGGCCAAGCCATGCAAGCGAATCGGGGGTTTTTACCAGTTCAATCGAAAGTTCAGCACTCTCTTTTTTTGTCTTTTGATCGTAACGCCTGGCCGGCTTAAAGTCGGATACGGCGGCGGCTTTGATTACAACATCCGAATCGGCATGTTTTTGAATCAATTCAAAAAGTTCGTCTGCCGATGTAAATCCTTCACTCTGCAGGCGGTCAGGCACAGGCACTGTAATCGGTCCGTGAAGGAGGGTAATTTCCCCGCCAAGAGACCGGGCTGCCTCGGCCATAGCAATCCCCATCTTTCCCGAGCTGGGGTTGGAGATAAACCGAATGGGGTCGAGAAACTCCCGGGTGGGACCTGCGGTAACCAATATTTTTTTTCCGGTTAGCGGGCCCTGGATCCGGTGCTTTTTAATAATTTCAGCAGATCTGGAAAGAATGGACCCGGGCTCAGGTAATCGGCCCATTGCTTCAAGGCCACTGGCAAGATAACCGCTTTCAGGTTCCAGAATATAGAACCCAAGCTCTTTCGCTTTTTTCAGGTTTGCTGTAACAGAGGCACTTTCATACATCTCGCCATCCATCGTAGGGCAGATCAGCACCGGACAGCGCGCTGCAAGTACGGTGGATGTAAGCATGTTGTCGGACTGGCCATGCACAATTTTGGCTAAGGTATTGGCTGTACATGGAGCAATTACAAAAAGATCGGCCCATTCGCCCCAATGGATATGCTTGGTCCAGCTGTCGCCCGGATCGTTTTCGTTAAAAACATCGACGGCTACTTCGTGACGGCTGAGAGAGGCAAACGTTTCAGAACCAATAAAGCGGGTTGCAGAAGGGGTCATTATAACCCGGACAACGGCGCCCGCTTTTTGATATTCACGCAAAAGATAGGCTGCTTTATAGGCGGCTATACCACCGGTAACGCCCAGTAAGATGCGTTTACCGGAGAGCATATCTATTGCTCTTTAGTTGGATAGCGGTAGGTAATTTTTTCTTCAATCATCTCGGTGACCGATCGCTGAGTTGCATGCGGTAGTTTTTCAAAAGCTTTTGAAATCCTCTCTTGCTCCTCATTAAATGTGAACTCATCTTCATCTTCAAAACCTTCAAAGTATTTCAGTTTTTCATCGAGTTCCATTTTTTCCTGGGCAGCAATTTGCCGGGCACGCTTCGACATCACAACAATTTTCTCATACTTATTGCTCTTCTTGTCGCCCAGTTTTTCTAAATCCAATGTTCTAATCGGCATGGTAATCTTTTATGATGTTATAAATGTTGAAACCTTCTGTTTGATTTCGCTGTAGGCTGTATCCAAATCGTTGTTTACAACAACAGCGTCAAACTGAGAGGCATAAGCCATCTCTTTTTCAGCGCGATCGAGACGGGTTTTCAGTGTTTGATCCGATTCGGTTCCGCGCTTTTTTAAACGTTCTTTTAGTACATCGAGTGATGGGGGGGAGATAAAAATAGCTAACGCTTCGTCGCCATAAATCTCTTTCACATTTTTTGCACCCAATACATCGATGTCTAACAGAATAAAATACCCTTTATTCAGATCATTTTCAACGACAGAACGCAGCGTACCGTAGAAGGTTCCGTTATAAAACTCTTCCCATTCAAGGAATTCATTATTTTTGATACGTTCACGAAATTCATCCTTTGAGATGAAATAGTAGTGAACGCCATCTATCTCACCTTTTCTGGGTTTTCGTGTGGTTGCACTAACCGAAAACCGGATCTCTTCAAAGTCGTTCAGCAGCCGCTGGGTCATGGTGGATTTACCACCGCCGCTGGGAGATACAAGGATTAAAATTTTTCCGCGTTTGGCCATATTACTTTGAATATCACTCTATATTCTGGACCTGTTCGCGAATCTGCTCCAGCTTCTCCTTGCCGAGAACAATATGATGCGCAATCTTGGAGTCGCTGGCTTTCGAACCAATGGTATTCAGCTCCCGATTGATTTCCTGGCACAGAAAATTGAGCCTTCGGCCAACGGGTTCATCAGCTTCAAGTGCTTCAATAAAAAATTTGAGATGCGACTGCAACCGGATCACCTCTTCATTGATATCCATTTTATCAACCAAAAGCGCAATTTCCATCTCCATTCTCTCCGGATCAAATGTGTCTTCAGACACCATTTTTTTAATTCGTGAATGAAGTCTTTCACGTACTTCAGGTGCGCGCTGCTCAGAGAGTTTAGTTACCGTTTCCAGCATGTCGGATATACCGTTGATCTGGTGGATCAGGTCTGTTTTAAGTTCAGCTCCCTCTTTATCCCTCATCCTGTTCAGATTATCAATTGCTGCCTTAAGGGCTTTCTGTGTACAATCCCAAATGGTTTCAACATCTTTTGGATCCTCTTTTTTGGCCTCAAATACATTATTGAACTGGAGAATATCTCTCAACATGATGGGCTCACTAATTTCGGCCACCTCTTTCAACTGGTTTAGAATATCTTTGTATCCTGCAACGATCTCCCTGTTTAGTTTGAGATCGGTCTGTTTGGAAGCTGATTTTTCCACATTAACCATCAGCGACACTTTGCCGCGTGATAATCTCTTTTGGATAACCTCTTTCAAAACAAGCTCTTTGTCGAGAATAGATTGGGGTGTACGCACCGAGATGTCAAGGTATCGGCTATTAAGTGTTTTTATCTCAACGGTTACTGAGAAACCATTTGATGAGGATTCACCGCGGCCGAAGCCTGTCATGGAAGTAATCATACCGAATAAATTATTGATAATGTTAAAATGAGACCAAAGATAGTAAAGCTAAATATTGAAAAGGCAAAAGTGAAAGAGCAATCCGTAATTTGTTTTACTCAGACTAAAAAAAGGTTTAATAAACAAAACCGGTGCTTATTCGATCACGCTTCAATTACTGAAATAACCTCCCGGGCCAGTTTTTGAGCTTTCTCTGCCGTAGCGGCTTCGCTGTAAACCCGCACGATCGGTTCAGTGTTTGATTTGCGAAAATGGACCCATCCCTCTTCAAAATCAATTTTTACACCGTCGGTGGTATTGGGGTTGTTATCAGCAAACTCTGTTTTCACCTTTTCGAGCAGATCATCAGCATCCACACCGAGATCTTTCAGCTCAATTTTTTGTTTACTCATTTCGTAATCGGGCAGAGTATCGCGATAGGCCGATGCTTTCAGATTGCGCTCTGCCAGAAGCTGCAAAATCATTGCTGTGCCAACCAGGGCATCGCGGCCGGGATGCAGGTCGGGATTGATCACTCCGCCATTTCCCTCACCGCTGATTACAGCACCATTTTGCTGCATCACCTTTACAACATTGATCTCACCGACGGCTGCCCTGTGGCAGGTTTTGCCGTATTTAGCGGTAATATCATCGGCCGCTCTTGAAGAGGAGAGGTTGGTTGCTGTATCGCCCGGTTTTTTGCTAAGCATCAGGTCGAATGCTGCTACCTGCGTGTACTCTTCACCGTACAGGCGACCATTTTCATCGACCAGCGCGAGCCGGTCGCCATCAGGGTCAGTTACAACCCCAAGATCGACGACGTTCTTTTTGATAAAGTCACATATTTCGGTCAGGTGAGCGGGTAGTGGTTCAGGATTGTGCGGAAAAATTCCGGTAGGTTCACAGTACAGGCGTTTCACGTTCACACCGAGGGCTTCAAGCAGATTTGGCAGAGCATAAGATCCGGCTCCGTTTACCGCATCTACAGCTACAGTGAATTTTTTGCCCCGAATCAATTCCACGTCGATGTAGGGGAGAGCAAGTACGGCTTCAATGTGGCTTTGGATAGATTGATCGTCTTCTGATATGGATCCAATCTGATCAAACAATTTGTAGGAAAAGTTACCTTTTTCAGCAATGGCCAGAACCTCACTTCCCTGGTCTGCATCCAGGAACTCACTCTTGCTATTCAGTAATTTCAGTGCGTTCCACTGTGCAGGATTATGGCTGGCGGTAAGAATAATACCTCCGGCTGCTTTGTGTTTCAGTACGCCCATGGCCACGGTTGGCGTAGGAGCGATTCCAACCTTTACAACATCGCAACCCACACTCTGCAGGGTGGCGCACACGATATCCTCGCAAATCTGACCGGTAACTCTTGAATCGCGGCCAACCACAACGGTTCCGCCATCCAGCCAGGTGCCGTAGGCGGCTGTAAAGGTTACCAGATTTTCAGGGGTAAGATGCGATCCGAAAATACCACGAATACCGGATACGGAGATCATTAATGCCATTTGGAGAGTGTTATTGATTTAAATTATGAGTATGACTGGTATTTAATTGAAGCAGCTGAAGAGTTCAGGTAATGATAAAAGCTGTGTTGCTGCTTGCTTTGATCTCACTTTCGGGATATCCATGGTGTTTCTTCAATTTGCGCTTCGCTGTTTTCATAACGTGCCATCACAAAAAGAAGATCAGATAGCCGGTTCAGATAGATAATGCATTCATCGGATATCGGCTCTTCCTGCTTCAGGGTTACGGTTTTTCGTTCTGCCCTGCGGCAAACCGTTCGCGCCATGTGCAGCGATGCCCCGGCGTGGGTGCCACCCGGAAGGATGAAATTCATAAGGGGCTGAAGTTTCTTATCGAGCTGGTCGATCCAGTTCTCAAGCTGTTCAATTTCACTATTACCGATGCGCTCTATCTTTGCTTTTTTGGTCTGTTGCGTAGCCAGGTCGGCCCCCAGTATAAAAAGCTGGTGCTGGATGTCCTGAAGAATCTTTTCTCCCACCTCAGTAAGCGAGTGTGTCAATACCACTCCAATTACAGAGTTGAGCTCATCAACGGTGCCATATGCTTCAATTCGGGCTTCATTCTTCATCACCTTGGTGCCTCCAAAGAGTGATGTCTGCCCCTGGTCGCCTTTTTTTGTGTAAATTTTCATAAGATAAATTTTTTGATAAGGTAATAAGCTTCGGGATGAGATTCAGCCTATTAATTGTTTTGGTTAATGTGATAGGAGTCATCCAGCTTCTCAAACTCATCAAACAGGTGAGTGTACGACTCCAGTACTTTTTCGAACCTCTTCTGCACATCAGTCGGGCATGCGATACCAAGCTCTACTTTTTCGAGATACACCGAGTTCTGTTCAATCAAAGGGAAATCATTTTTTAATTTGTCGATGATTCCCTGATGGGGATAATCATAGACAATTCGATATCGTGATATAGGGATGATGGGTCTCAGTTCAGCATGTTGAATGCAAAGCCGTGCCGAGTTTCCATACGCTTCAATCAATCCGGATTTCCCCAGTTTGGTTCCGCCAAAATAGCGTACGGAGATTATGATGCAATTTATCATTTCAGAAGAGCGCAATGAGTTTAGAATAGGCAAGCCGGCCGTGCCTTTGGGTTCGCCGTCATCCTGCTCAAATTCAATGAGTTCATTTGGGTTTAAACGATATGCATAGCAGTGGTGGGAAGCTGTAGGATGCTTGCTTTTAACAGATTCCAGAACAGTATCGATCTCTTCCTGAGTAGTTACCGGGTACAAATATCCCAGGAATTTCGACCCTTTAACACGATAATCGGAAATATATGGTTTTGTAACTGTTTGCAAGAAACGGGGTTGTTATGTATGATAGCAGGGTGTCAATTTAGACCTTTTCTGAATAAGCCTGAAGTTAGATTCAAGTCGTATCTACCTTGCCTTTTATTGCAAAAGAAGCGACATTTAATGATATATTTAAAACTAAAACTATTTGGTTTTTTTTAACTAACCTGATTTGTCTTCTCTGAAAACAATTAATAAATAATATCTACGGAATGCCAACACTACTACAAGCAGCTACTTCACAGGTTGGGCGCAAAGTATTGACCGGAGCAACCGGTATCTTTCTCGTCTTGTTCATCATTTTTCATCTTGGCGGTAATTTGGCCATTTTTGGGGAAGCGGATGCGATGAACCGATACTCACTTATTTTACACAATTTTGGCCCGTTGCTCTGGATAGCCAGGATTGGATTACTGATTGTTTTTGTAATTCACGCCTGGATTGGGATATCGATCTGGCTCAGAAAGCGAACAGCCCGGCCACAGAAATATGAAGTTTACAGCAGTAAAGGCGGTCCCAGTAAGCAGAGCCTGAGTTCAAGAAGCATGGCGTTTACCGGTGTGGTTCTTTTAATTTTTGTTGTGTTTCACATTAATACGTTCGCCCTCGGCGACACCGGAACCGTAATGATTGACGGCCAGGAAGCAACAGACATTAAGTCGCTTGTACTTGAAACGTTTCAAAACCCTTTCTACGCCTTCGGTTATGCATTTGTGATGCTGTTGCTGGGTGCTCACCTTGGCCATGGTGTTTGGAGCGCATTCATCTCTTTGGGATTGAGCAGTAAAAAAGCGTCAGCTGTCCTCTACACAATCGGCGGTATAGCTGCAGTAGTTCTGGCAATTGGATTCCTGTTTATACCCATTTATATCTTTTTTGGCGGCGGTTGTGAAGCGGCCCTTATCTCCTGCGAATAACCATATTACAAATCGTTTAAGACTAAGACTATGAAATTAGATCCAAAAGTACCCTCAGGACCTCTTGAAGAGAAATGGAACCGCCATCTTAAAGATATTAAGCTGGTTTCTCCAAACAACAAGCGTAAGCATAAAGTGATCGTTGTTGGCACCGGCCTGGCAGGCGCTTCTGCAGCTGCCAGCCTTTCTGAACTGGGCTATAATGTCCAAACATTCTGTATTCAGGATTCAGCTCGCCGGGCACACAGTATTTCTGCACAGGGTGGAATCAATGCTGCAAAAAACTATCAAAATGATGGCGATAGCGTCTGGCGTCTGTTCTATGATACCATTAAAGGAGGGGATTATCGCAGCCGTGAAGCGAATGTGTATCGTTTGGCCGAAAACTCAAACAATATTATTGACCAGGCGGTAGCACAGGGAGTTCCATTTGGGCGTGAGTATGGCGGCCTTCTCGACAACCGCTCTTTCGGTGGCGCGCAGGTATCCAGAACATTCTATTCGCGCGGACAGACCGGACAGCAGCTGTTGCTGGGTGCTTACCAGGCGATGATGAAAGAGGTTCACAACGGAAAAATTGAGAGCTTTACCCGACACGAGATGCTCGATCTCGTTGTTGTTGACGGTAAAGCACGCGGTATCATTACCCGCGACCTGGTGAACGGAACCATCAACAAGTTTGAAGCGGATGCAGTAGTACTCTGTACCGGCGGTTATGGAAATGTTTTCTACCTCTCTACCAATGCAAAAAATTCTAACGTGACAGCAGCCTGGCGATGCCACCGCCGTGGTGCGGCTTTTGCCAATCCCTGTTTTGTTCAGATTCACCCAACCTGTATCCCGGTATCCGGCGATTATCAGTCAAAGCTGACGTTGATGAGTGAAAGTTTGAGGAATGACGGACGAGTGTGGGTACCGCGTTCTAAAGACGACACCCGACACCCCAACGAAATTCCCGAGGAGGACCGGTTCTACTATCTTGAAGAGAAGTACCCCAGTTTCGGTAATCTTGTGCCGCGTGATGTAGCCTCCCGAAATGCAAAACTGGTAACCGACGAAGGTTTGGGAGTGGGTGACTCAGGCCTCGCTGTCTATCTTGATTTTCGCGATGCCATTAAGCGCGATGGCGAAGATGCCATCCGTGCCAAGTATGGCAACCTTTTTGATATGTATCAGAATATTACGGATGAAAATCCATATAAACAGCCGATGAGAATTTTTCCCGCTGTACACTATACGATGGGTGGCCTGTGGGTAGATTATAATCTGATGAGCAATATCCCCGGGCTGTTTGTGGCCGGAGAAGCAAATTTCTCCGATCACGGTGCAAACCGTCTTGGAGCAAGTGCTTTGATGCAAGGCTTATCTGATGGATATTTCATAATTCCATATACCATTGGCGATTATATTGCCGGAGAAGATCTTAAAGTAGTAGGAACAGGCCATGAGGCTTTTAGTGAAGCAGCTGATAAATCACAAAAACAACTCGACAAATTACTGGCTGTAAAAGGCGATAAAACCGTGATTGAATTTCATCGTGAACTCGGCAAGATCATGTGGGATAAGGTTGGGATATCACGGAGTAAGGAGGGGCTTGAATCAGCTATTGAAGAGATTCGTGCACTTCGCGAAGAGTTTTGGCAAAATGTTCGCGTACCGGGCGAGGCCAATTACTATAACAAATATTTAGAGTTTGCAGCACGTGTAGCCGATTATTTTGAGCTGGCTGAGCTGATGGCGATTGACGCCCTCGACAGAGATGAATCGTGCGGATGCCATCTACGTGATGAGTTTCAAACAGAAGAGGGCGAAGCCCTTCGCAACGATGAAAAGTACTCTTTTGTTTCGGCGTGGGAGTTTCTGGGTGTAAACGGCAAACTTGAAACCAAACTCCACAAAGAGGATTTGAACTTTGAATTTGTGGAATTAAAACAAAGAAGTTACAAATAACAGGATTTGATATGAGCGAAATGACAATTAATCTGAAAATTTGGCGCCAAAAAAGTATTGACGATCAGGGCGGATTTCAGACCTATCAGTTAAGTGAAGTAAGTGAGCATATGTCTTTTTTGGAAATGCTTGATGTATTGAATGAAAAGCTTATTAAAGAGGATATAGATCCTGTTGAGTTTGATTATGACTGCCGGGAGGGTATATGCGGTTCTTGTAATATGGTGGTGAACGGTTCTGCTCATGGCCCCAAACGACTCACTGCTGTTTGCCAGCTTCACATGAGAACGTATAATGATGGCGACACCATTGTCATTGAACCCCCAAGAGCCGCTGCGTTTCCTGTGATCAGGGATCTGGTGGTAGACCGGTCTGCTTTAGACAGAATAATTGAGGTGGGCGGTTATGTATCGGTTAAGACAGGAGCTGCTCCCGAAGCGAACCTGATCCCCGTAGAACAGGAAGTATCGAACACTGCATTTGATTATGCTACTTGTATAGGGTGCGGGGCGTGTGTTGCGGCTTGTCCAAACTCTTCGGCCGCACTGTTTACCGGCTCAAAAGTTGCTCACCTGAATAGCCTTCCCCAGGGCTATCCCGAGCGGAAAAGACGAACCATTGCAATGGTCGACCAGATGGCGAAAGAAGGTTTTGGAGACTGTTCAAACTATGGTGAGTGTGAAGCTGTATGCCCGGTTGGGATCAGTATTTCCTCCATAGCAGAAATGCGTAAAAGTTACATCAAGGCAGTTCTCTGATCTTTGAAGTAACCTGCCCCAATTGCCACCCCCATCGGGATCCCTTTGGGAGAAGGCACCAGAACGCGAAGGCTCACTGAGAATCACCCTTTATCGAGAAATGCCCTGAAGAAGAGGGTGAATTCTCGCTGTAAGTTCAGAAATTCATCAAAGATCGCTTAATCAGCGATTGAAAGTGATAAACGCCAAGCTCACGTTCTACCGAAAATCTGCCTTTATCATAAGCTCTCGATTTTAATCCTCTCTGAACAGCTTCACAGATCTCAATATCTTCCTGCTGAATTTTTTCGCTGTAGGCTATATCCTCCCTGATGATAGCCTGCATTTTGTCTGAAACCGGATCTTTGTAATAGTAGTAGAATTCAACAATGCATTGATTCTGATCTACAGGGATTACCACATTGGTTTGCAGCCGTCCGGGAAGTATGTTCAGCATCATGTTGGGATAGATGAAATAGTAGAAAGCTTCACCGTCTTCAGTCTTGTAAATATTGTCACTTCCACTGTCGGAAAAGGGACTGTACTGTAGGGAATAGAACTCCTCAACTTCGGTTACATAGTTTCCATAGTCGAGCATTTTGGCCAGTTCAGGATGTACAATCGGGATATGATAGCCCTCAAGGTAGTTGTCTATGTAAACCTTCCAGTTGCATGCAATTGAATAGGATACTTTTGAATGAAACCGGAACTCCTCTAAATTGATAGGGGAGATGCGTTTATCAATCCCTTGTATGACACTGCTTAACGGACGGGGGTTGTCTGATATGTTGATAAAGATCAAACCCTGCCAGATTTGACATTGAACAGGAGTAAGGCCAAAATCTTTTTTATCAAAGAGGTCTACACGGTCCCAATGCGGTACGCCCCGAAGTGAACCATCCATGAGATAGGTCCAGCCGTGATATTGGCATTGAAGCACCGATTTGGTCCCTTTCTTGACGGCTATAGGCCCGCCACGGTGCTTGCAAACGTTAAACCATGCCCGGGTATGACCGTCATTATCCGTAACGATAAGAATTGGATTTCCGGCCACATTTCTGCAAAGTGAATCGCCCGGCTCAGGTATCTCAGAGATGTGCCCGGCCAGCTGCCACTCGTTCGAAAAAATCGCCTTCATTTCCAGTTCCGACATACCCGGTTGGGTATACCAGGAAGAGGGTATGGTTTGAGCCCGTTCTATAGGCTCTTGATGGAGATCCTCCCTCGATATGAAATCAGGCAGGTTATCCACAAGGTGATTTAGTTATACATCTTTTCAGCTTCAGCGGCGAGTGCCATTACAGCATCGGTATACATCTGGCTTGGATTGTATCGGAAAACAGCCCGCTCCACACTTCCGGTGATGTTCTTAAAATGAGCCAGGTAATTGCCGACGGAGAGGATATTATTGTTCATATCAAAAATATCATCACCCACAAACCAGCGGTTCAGTGAATAGGGAATGAACTGCGCGTAGGTCATTGCGCCGGCATAGCTCGACTTTAGTTCAAACACATCAATATTATTTCGTTTGGTGAACTTGAGAAGTTCATCTAGCTGAGCCCGTGCAAATTCGGCTCTGTAGTTTTCGGAATACATCGATACGTATGCATTGAGCGGATTAAAACTGCCAATATTCTTGCCGAAATCCGATTCAATACCGATAATTGCTGCAATCACATATATGGGAATATCATATTCTGCCTCAGCTATTTTGAGTTGATCGATATTGGCGTCAATAAATCCGGATATATTCCGCTTTTTAGCCTCAAATCCGAGTATGCGCTGGTACTCTTCAAAAGTAAGAACACGTCGTTCGGCCGACTTTCTGAAACGGTCACCGATTCCGTCATAAATTTCAAATCTTGAATCGGCCAGGAAAGGTTTGAGGTCCACACCCTTTTTATCGAAATATTCAATAAGAGAGTTAAGGCTTGCCGGGGTGTCGCTGTTTACGGATGCCGTATTAATGGCATTCGAAGCTACCGGGCCATTCGTCTGGGCTTGGAGCGTATCAGCAGCCAGTATTAACGAGCAAATAGTAAGAGCAGATAGTAGAGCAGTAGTGATATTTTTTTTCATTGCTAATCCTCACACAACAAATAGTTCAAATTGAAAAGTAACCAACGCATGATAACAATTTCACAATTGATTCAAAGCCCAATTATGAATATTTAAGAAAAATTTAAATCACAACATTATGTAAATAGAACTGAAAAGTGTGTAGCGTATTGTGTGAGGCGATTTATAGACTTTTCCGGAATCTTGATTTGAAAAAGTTAATCCAAATGCAGGGTTAGAGTCTGTTAAGAGGATCTTCTCTAAGATCTCTAAACGTTTATCTGTTCAAAATTAGTTGTTTCTAAATAGATTTAAACCTATAAGTTAAGAGTTAAAAGATTTACCTGTTTTCGAATTTTCGAGTATTTAAAAACGAATATACATAGCGGGATCAACCGGGCGTCCGTCTCTTCGGATTTCGAAATGGAGATGAACACCGGTAGCCACGCCAGAATCTCCTGCGGTGCCTATAACCTGGCCGCGTTGTACACTTTGCCCTTCTCTTACCCTCAATCTGTCGAGGTGAGCATACAATGTGGTGTACTCAGTACCGTGCCGGATAACCACCATGCGTCCGTATCCGCGAGAGTTTCGTGCCTCTATAACCACGCCATCGGCTGCAGCCAGAATACTATCTCCGCGGTTTGCATCCAGATCAATTCCCTCATGCGGTCTACTCCAGCGCTGTCCAAATGGAGAAGTGATTACAGCATTACCGGGAACAGGAGAGCTGAAACTCAAGCCTTCAGCACTCATCACCGGTGTATGGGCAGAACTTCTTCCCGGACGGCTTCTGCTGCCTGTACCGCGGTTTCTCCAGGGAATTGAGATGGTGACTCCAAATGTGAATGTAGATGGATTGATCTTTATTCCTGAAGCCTGTGCAGTTTGTCCGTTTACATTTTGGGCGGTGAAGGAGTTATTTTGAAAACTGTTGAATCTATACCTGGCATCCAGGCGCAAATACTTGAATAGGTAGTATTTTGCACCAATAGTATAACCCAGTGAAAAGGAGCTGCCGGAACCGTCGGGCTGAATCCAGGCACCGGGTTCATCTTCATTCATAATTCCCTTGAAACGCATATTCCAAAAACTACCGGAATGTACGCCCGTGTAAACGCCAACCCTGCTCCACTGAAGGCCTAAATTGATACCCAATGTGGCCTGGTTAAAGTTAACCGGGCCGCCCAGAAATATTGACTCCTGGTTGTGTAGTAAATAGTCACCATGTATGCTGAAATATAACCGGTGCCAAATATATCTCTCTAACTCAAGTTCCAGATTCCCTTTTTGCGTGAAACTGAGATCACCACCAAATGCAGGGTTTTGAGTTATATCAAGTTCGTACTGCTGAACGGAATAGCCCAGGGAAAAGCGGTAGTTTTGAGCATGGAGATTAACTGCTGTGAAAAGAAAAATCACAAGAGAAATCATTGCCGCTGACACAAATGGGTGCATAGATATCGCAGTTGATGATATTATCGAAATATGCAGTAAAGATATCTCCTGCGGTTTAAAGAAGCGAGCCAAAAGATATTCCAACCCTGATCAAAAGTGTCGTGCAAAAAACCTGCTATAGAATAGTGTCATGCCAAGCCTGGTCTGTGGCAAGAAACCCGCAAAGTTTCCTCTCTGTAATAGTCACATTCTTCTAAATTGGGAGTGATTTAAAAGAAAAACGTTGCGGGTTTATCATTGACAAAAAAAAGCCTGCTATAGAATATATAGCAGGCTTTTTGATTTGAATAGGATATCAGGTGAAGCTTTTTACTGCTCCATTTGTGGTTGTCCCATCATCTCCTGGATTCTCTGTTGCAGTGACGGATCCTGTTGGAGTGCCATGTTAATCGCCATAAATCTCTCGGGTTCCATCCCCTCATCTTCAATTGCGCTCATGAGCTTCGACTCCAAATCCTGTTCCATTTCAGTAATGGTTTCTGAGGCCTGGTCAAATTTATCAAGATCTTCAGAACTTACGTTTATATCGTCATCCGGCTGTCCGGTTTGACGTGCTTGAGCAATCTGATTAAACGTCTCAACTGCGAGGCCTTCCTCTTCAACAATGGCTACCATCTCCTGTTGAGATTCCATCTGGATTTGCTGAACTACGGATGATGCGTCAAGAAACTTCTTTAGTTCATCATCAGAAACCTCAATTTCGGCTGCAGGCTGTTGCTGCTGAAACTGTTCCTGCATTGGATCATCGGTCGGAGCCTGTTCTGTGACAGGTTCGCCCTGATCTGACTGACAGGCAAGCATGGAAAAAGCCAGTATTGGTACTAACAAATATTTTAACATGATATTATTTTGGTGTGTAGGTTTATACTTAATAGATATAATACTAACACAAACAAGAGAAGAGTGTTTCCTGTTTTATACGATTTAATAGGTTTTTAATCGAATTTACATTCTGACTGCTGAATGGAAAGCTATTTTATCCCGAAGGCTTTCGGGACTCCGTCAGCCGACGGAGGGCAATGGGGGATGAAAAGAAGTGTATTTGAAGCTCAACAGAGACTTTTCAACTCTAATATCACCGCATTATTCATGCCGTTGGGATCCCAATGGTACAAACTCTCCCGAAGAACCGGAAATACTATATTCTTATTATTACAGAATGCAGATATGCTTTGAGTTACTGTAGACAGGATACTTCAGTTTCCGGTTCACTTGCAGAATTTGTTTTCTCAACCAGTGGCAATTCGAAGATAAATTCAGAACCTTCTCCCGGTTCACTTATACACCAAACGTCCCCATTCATGGCATTGGTAAATTTTTTGACGATATAGAGTCCAAGGCCAACAGAACCCTCATTTCCGGTCGGTCTATTCGAGGTGGTGCCATATTGGCGAAAAAGGTTCCTCTGTTCATCCTTAGAAATACCGGGCCCCTCATCTTTGAAAGTAACTCTGACATGCTCACTATTGGTTTCAACGGAGATGTTTACAGTGGTATTAAAAGGGGAGTATTTCAGAGAGTTTGAGATCAGATTATCAAATATTCTAACAAGATTATTGGAGTGGCCATAAACTAAAATCGGATCATCTTCAATGGCGCATTTCAGATCAATATTCTTTCTGTTTGCCGATTTTTCAAAATTTTCAACAGAGTGTTTCAAAATCTCAACAATATTCAGCTCTTCATTTGCTGTTAGAGCACTCTTATTCTGAATATCCAAAAGGTTATTTACCAGACCTATCATTTTTTCGGC
>REDT01000168.1 GCA_007693295.1 Balneolaceae bacterium | reverse complement strand
GGGGTGAGTCCGAAATTAAATTCGAAACAGTCTCATCGCATTTTGCGTGGTCACCTCTGCAATTTCATCTAAGCTATGATCAAGCAACTCTGCGAGGTTTTCTGCAATCAGTTTGATATATGAGGGTTCATTTCGTTTGCCGCGATGCGGAGCCGGCGTGAGATAAGGGGCGTCTGTTTCGAGAATCAGCTTTTCAAGCGGCATTTTTGCGAGAACTTTATCAACTCCGGCGTTTTTGAAGGTGGAAACACCGCCTACACCCAGGTGCAATCCCAGGTCAAGCGCCCGTCTGCCCTCCTCTTCGGTTCCGGTAAAGCAGTGCCAAACGCCACTCATGGTTCCATCTTGTTCCTCTTCAATGATGTCGAGGAGATCCTTGGTACTGTCACGGTTGTGGAGTACAATCGGCTTGCCGGTCTGTTTGGCAAGATCGCAATGCATGCGAAGGCTCTCTTGTTGCTGCTTTACAAAATCGGTGCTCCAGTAGTAATCGAGGCCGGTCTCTCCCACAGCCACAAATTCGTCTCGGCTGCAGTAGCTAAACAGCTTCTCCTCATCAATCGGCCATACTTCCTCCACGCTGCAGGGATGAATACCGGCCATTTTGTAAAATGTGATCTCCGGATGAGAGAGCCGGTCCATAGCATCTATCGATTTCCAATCGATAGCCGGGAGAAAGATATGCCTTACCCCCGCTTTTACGGATCTATCCAGCACATCGTTCAGGTCTTCTTCAAACTGTTCGAGGTAGAGATGGCAATGGGTGTCGGCAAGTATCAAATTCAGATTATTATTTTTTATCAATTTCAAAAAGTGTTTTTATTTAATCATTCTAAATGTTGGGTTACCGATCAATCGTCCCTAATGGGACGAAATTGGAGTTAAAAGCAATCTATTACAATGATCAGGAATACGTCCTGTAGGGACGTGTGATCGGTAACAGTAGCGATACGAACTACCTCGATCTACGTTCCGTCAGGAACGGTTGGTGGCCTTACGCAGAGAATACCCGGAATTGACCTCCACAAAATAGCCTTCTTCACACAAATCAGCTTAGAGCCTGAAATCATATTGCACCTTTCTGTAATCTCTTTCGCCAGGCAGCTATCACAGGATGAGAAACGTCTACATTGTGATATCCATATTCATTCATCACTTCAAAAAGAAGATTTTGGTGAACTTCAGCTACTTTTCCTGTAAAGACAATTTTTTCCTTCTTGGTCAATGTCAGGGTAGAAAGCTGATTTTCGATAAAATCTTCAAATGCTTCTCGGATCACGCTGTTCAGTTCAGGGGGATAAGGCTTTTTCAAGACTTGTCCTGCTATGGATGCCAGCTCGCGATTGGGTTTAGAGAGCACATAGATACGGTTCATCATATCACCATAATCGGGCCGGTCTAATTGATCGCCAATGAACTCAACCACCTTTTTACCACCGGCACCTCTATAGTAGATTTTTAGCAGCCTTCGTCCCAGGTCTGCTGCACTGCCCTCATCACCAATAGCATACCCGAGAGCCGCCGATTTTCTTGCAACACGGCCATTCTCAATTTTAGCACAGATCGAACCCGTTCCAAGCACGGCCACTACTCCGTCACCTTCACCGAAGAATGCTCTCCCCGATCCCTCCAGATCGGAATAGACCTCAATTTCCGGAGTAGAAAAGATGTTACCCAGAAATCTGCGAATGATCTCATCCGACATCGGATTCCCCAAACCGGTGCCGTAAAACAGTACCTGATCGGGTTTCAGGTGTCCAATCTGCTCATCAATATCCATGCTGTCTTCCGGCTCACTGATATTGGCAGGATGCAAGCCCTGTGTGCGAACCTGGATAAACTCAAGTCCGTCATAAAAAAGCCAATCGGTTTTGGTAGCCCCGCTATCGGCAATCAGAATGCTCATATAAGTATTTTAGTGTTAATAGGTGACAATAGAGATTACTTCTTTTGCAGGTACCCGATCACATCGAGTGCCGGCTGTGGATCACCCATAATATAGTAGTGAAGACCGGGGGCTCCGTTTTCCATCAGCTCCAAACTCTGTTTCTGAGCCCACTCCACACCAATCTGCTTCACATGATCAGGGTTGGCATCAATTTGTTCGGTAAGTTGATCCGGGAGATTCAGATAGAAGTTTTTGGGCAGGGTTTTCAGATGTCCGGTCGTGGTAAGGATTTTCAACCCGGGCACAATGGGCACCGTAATTCCATAGTCGCGGCATTTCTCTACAAACCGGAAATAGGCTGAATTATCAAAAAACATCTGGGTTACAATATATTCCGCACCTGCATCTATCTTATCTTTTAGCTTCTTGATATCCCAATCCAGATTCGGGGCTTCAAAGTGTTTTTCAGGATACCCTGCAACACCCACACAAAAATTTGTCGGCTCAGCATTTATTATATCTTCAAGGTATTCGCCGCGATTCATATTTTGAATCTGCCTCACCAGATCAATCGCGTATTTATTTACCGTACCGTTTAAATTCAGTGATATCTGCGAGCCGGTGTTATCTCCGCGAATAGCGAGCACATTGTGAATGCCAAGATAGTTTAGCTCTATCAGGGCGTCTTCACTCTCCTCTTTGGTAAATCCTTCACAGATCAGATGCGGGACCGGATCAATGCCATAGCGATGTAAAATTGCTGCACACAATCCAATAGTGCCCGGACGCTTTCTCCTGATCACTCTTTTCAAACTTCCATCAGGCTGTTCCTCAACTGTTGCTTCCGCTGCGTGATAGGTTACATCTATAAATGGAGGCCTTACAGCTTCCACAACCCTATCGAGTGATTCAAATACATCTGAGACAGACCCCCCTCTTTTGGGAGGAATGATTTCGAACGAAATGAGGGGTTCAGTTGCTTTATCGTAGTGTTCAATTACTTTCATACATTTAACGGATCACAGCTATGATGCAGAAGATTCAGGTTTATTCTTTGAATTTAAATAATCATCAGTTAAGAAGTTATCAACAATATACATACAATAGATACTAAGAGATAAATTGTGTTTTTCTGCATTAAAATGCAGATTTTACCGGCTTGCTAAAATTCTGCATTTACAAAGGAATAATTTCAATGTCGAGTTCCAATAATCCGCTTTTTAATCTGTTGCAACACCGAATACTTGTCCTGGATGGGGCAATGGGTACCATGATTCAGGGATATAACCTGAGTGAACAGGATTTCAGAGGCGCGAAGTTTGCTGATTTTTCTGATGACCTGAAGGGCAATAACGATCTTTTGAGCATCACACAACCGGATATCATCCGGAACATACACTCCGATTTTCTTGCAGCGGGAGCCGACATTCTGGAAACCAATACCTTCAATGCCAATCCCATTTCGCAGGAGGACTATAATTTACAGGATTACTCCTACGAATTAAATGTTGCGTCTGCTAAAGTTGCCAGGGAGGCCGCAGATGAGTTTACAAAGAGAAATCCCGATAAGCCCCGCTTCGTAGCCGGAGCCATTGGCCCTACAAATAAGACTCTCTCACTCTCACCCGATGTTGAAGATCCCGGGTTCCGTGGCATTACGTTTGATGTACTTGTCAAGGCATATACGGTACAAATCAAGGGTCTGATAGACGGTGGGGTGGATACACTGCTTGTAGAAACCGTTTTTGACACGCTGAACTGCAAAGCAGCAATCTACGCCATCCATCAGTACTGCCGCAAAATCGGTAAAAAGATCCCGATCATGATCTCAGGCACAATCGTGGACCAAAGCGGCCGCACGCTCTCCGGACAAACCACAGAGGCATTCTGGATTTCCGTTCAGCACACAAACCCTCTGCTGAGTATTGGACTAAATTGTGCTCTCGGGTCAAAACAGATGCGACCGTACATTCAGGAGCTCTCAAAAAATGCAACCTGCTTTACAAGTCTCTATCCCAACGCCGGCCTTCCTGATGAGATGGGTGAATATGGAGAGGAGCCGGAATTTATGGCCCGGCAGTTTAAGGAGTATGCAGAGGAAGGCTTTGTAAATATCGTTGGCGGATGCTGCGGCACCACTCCGGATCACATCAAAGCCATTGCAGAGGAGGCTGCCGGGCACAAACCACGGGTTCCGGCAAAGGTAAAACCCTACCTGCGCCTGAGCGGACTGGAGCCTCTTGTGGTCCGTCCCGATACCAATTTTGTGAACGTCGGCGAACGCACCAATGTGACAGGATCAGCCAAATTCAAACGGTTGATTAAAGATGAAGAGTATGAAGAGGCGCTTTCAGTAGCCCGCGAACAGGTTGAAGGCGGAGCCCAGATCGTGGATATCAATATGGATGAAGGGCTGCTCGATTCTGAAAAAGTGATGAAAGATTTCATCAACCTGATGGCGGCCGAACCGGATATTGCGCGCGTTCCGTTTATGATTGACAGCTCCAAATGGGATGTGCTCATTGCCGGGCTAAAAACTACCCAGGGAAAGAGTGTCGTAAACTCAATCAGCCTGAAAGAGGGCGAAGAAGTATTTAAAGAGCAGGCTAACCATATTCTCGATTTCGGCGCTGCCGTTGTGGTAATGGCTTTTGATGAGCAGGGACAGGCCGATTCACTTGAACGGCGAAAAGAGATCTGCAGGCGAGCTTACGATATTCTCGTGGATGAAGTCGGTTTTCCACCCCAGGATATTATACTGGATCCAAACATTCTTACCGTAGCGACGGGAATGGAGGAACACAACAACTATGCCGTAGATTTTATTGAGACCGTAAAATGGATTAAAAAGAACCTGCCTCTGGCAAAAGTGAGCGGCGGGGTGAGTAATATCTCCTTTTCGTTTCGGGGCAACAATGAGGTCCGGGAGGCGATTCACGCCGCGTTTCTCTATCACGCCATACGCGCCGGTATGGACATGGGTATCGTGAACGCCGGCCAGCTTGAGGTTTATAAGGAGATTGAGCCGGAACTGAAGGAGCTGGTTGAAGATGTACTGCTGAACCGAAGAGACGATGCCACCGAACGGCTGATCGATTATGCAGAAAAAATCAAGGACCGCGACAGCGGCGAGGTTGCCGTCAAGAAAGATGCCTGGCGCAGCGGAACAGTTGAGGAGCGGATCCAGCACGCGCTGGTCAAAGGCATCGTAGATTATATTGAAGAGGATGTGGAAGAGGCCCGTCAGAAATATCCGCGGCCCATTGAGGTGATTGAAGGGCCTATGATGGATGGGATGAATGTGGTTGGCGACCTGTTCGGAGACGGCAAAATGTTTCTGCCCCAGGTGGTGAAGAGTGCCCGGGTGATGAAAAAGGGTGTTGCCATTCTGATCCCGTTTATTGAGGCCGAAAAAGAGAAGAATCAGGACCGGGAGCCCAAAGCCAGAGTGCTGCTGGCCACGGTAAAGGGCGACGTTCACGATATCGGCAAAAATATCGTAGCCGTTGTGCTGCGCTGCAACAACTATGATGTAATTGATCTCGGGGTAATGACCCCGGCTGACAAGATCCTGGCCGCGGCTAAAGAGCACAAGGTTGATGTGGTGGGCCTTAGCGGGCTTATCACGCCCTCTCTTGACGAGATGGTACACGTAGCTCACGAAATGAAGCGCGAGGGCTTTATCACCCCGCTGCTCATTGGCGGTGCAACCACATCACGCATGCATACGGCCGTTAAAATTGCGCCTAATTACGACAACCCCGTTATCCACGTACTGGACGCCTCACGAAGCGTGACGGTAGTGAACAGGCTCGTTTCAAAAACATTGAAAGTGGGTTTTCTGGATGAGATCAAGACAGAGTACGAAGATCTCCGAGAACAGTACAGCAGCCGCAACAGGAAGAAATCCTATCTACCTCTTGAAAAAGCTCAGGAGAACAGAACACAAATCGACTGGAATAAGACCGAGATCGTACCTCCGGCAAAACCCGGCATTACCGTTTTTGATGATGTATCCCTCACAAAACTTCGTCGCTACATCGACTGGGGGCCTTTCTTTATTGCCTGGGAGATGAAGGGGAAATACCCCGATATCCTTCGGGATAAAAAAGCCGGAGAGCAGGCCCGCAAACTCTTTGATGAAGCCAACCAGCTGCTTGACAAAATCATAAATGAGAAATTAATTACAGCCCGCGGCGTGATAGGGCTCTTTCCCGCCAATGCGGTAGGCGATGATATTGAAATTTATTCTGATCAAAACCGCAGTGAAGTTCTTACCACTTTCCACACTCTTCGCCAGCAATCGAAGAAGAGAAGCGGCCAGCCCAATAAAGCCCTTGCCGATTTTGTGGCACCCAAAGATTCCGGCCGGCTTGATTACATGGGTGCATTTGCGGTTACAGCAGGACACGGTGTTCTCGACCTGGTAAGGAAATTTGAGCAGGATCACGACGACTATAACGCAATCCTGGTAAAAGCTTTGGCCGACCGTCTGGCTGAAGCATTTGCTGAGATGCTGCACCAGGAGGTGCGAACAAAATATTGGGGATACTCTCCAAACGAAGATCTGGATAACGAGCAGCTCATCCGGGAAGCCTATCCGGGAATTCGTCCTGCCCCGGGATATCCCGCTCAGCCCGATCACACCGAGAAAATTGCGCTGTTTGAGCTGCTTGCCGTCGAAGAGAATGCCGGCATCACCCTTACCGAACACCTGGCGATGGCCCCGGCATCATCGGTAAGCGGGCTCTATTTTGCCCACAAAGATGCCCAGTACTTCAACCTGGGCAACATCAAAAAAGACCAGGTCGAAGATTATGCCAAACG
>REDT01000117.1 GCA_007693295.1 Balneolaceae bacterium | reverse complement strand
TTCAGAGAGCTTCCCGAATGGGTCATGAGGCTGGGCTTTGTACGGATAATCCGGGTTCACAAACCGGCCCTTTTCAACAAGCTGAGAGATCGATCGTGCCATACGGCACTTACCTCACTATCGTGTTTTTTACCCCCGATTTGCCCATCCCGGATTATCATATCGGTTATCCGCAAGCGGACTCTCCATACATCAGGCAGCATATAGTGCTCAATTTAACAATGACGATCGGTGAAAGAGATTCTCAAAAACCGACCCCATTTGGAGTAATTCGTTATGTATCAAGATTTCCCAGCTTTTCTTTTGTCCAAAAGCGCAATTTTTAGTAGCCACTAGGTGCAAACCTATTGTTATTAATTATTTTACAAAAATTTTCAAACAAAAAATACGATTTGAATGAATAATTTTAAGTATTTATATGCCAATAGTTTAACTACAAATGTACTATTAGTAGTCTTTTATCTGTATTTCAAAGAACATAGAATCCATTTGGAGGGTTGGTACTCAACCAATAGATTGTTGTAAAATTTTACCGGAGACGTAAAACTAACTACCTCCCATATGATGGCACTATTGGCGTTCTCACCTATTTTTTTGACAATCGTGCTCATGGTTGTTTTTAATTGGCCGGCTACGAAAGCGCTTCCACTGGCACTGCTAAACGCTATTCTGGTTGCTTTTTTCGCTTGGGATATGAGTACACAGAATGTGTTTGGCTATACGCTCTTTGGTTTTCTAAAAGCTTTCGACATTCTGATTATTATTTTTGGGGCTATTCTCATTCTTAACACGCTAAAGCTTTCGGGTGCAATGGCAACCATTAACAATGGATTTAATGGAATCAGCTCCGACCGGCGCGTTCAAGCGATAATTATCGGTTTTATGTTTGGCGGTTTTATTGAAGGCGCAGCCGGTTTTGGAACCCCTGCCGCTTTGGCCGGTCCACTGCTGGTAGGGTTGGGATTTCCACCTTTAGCAGCAGCTTTGGTAGCGCTGATATTCAATAGCGTGCCGGTTCCCTTTGGTGCTGTTGGAACTCCAATATTTGGAGCGATGAGCACGCTAGAATCTAACCTTGCGAATACAGGCGTTGAAGGTGAAGCCTTAATGCAGGCGTTAACCCAATGGATTGCAATTCCCAACGCCATAGCCGGAATTTTTATTCCTCTGCTGGGTATTATCATACTTACACGCATTTTTGGAAAAGAAAAATCTTTCAAGCCGGCACTGGCAGTACTTCCCTTCGCAATTTTTGCCGGCGTATCTTTCATGATTCCGTATGTGATAATAGGCATTATGTTTGGACCGGAGCTCCCATCTTTAGTAGGAGCTTTAATAGGGCTGGGTGTTGTGGTCGTTGCCGCAAAAAAAGGATTTCTCGTACCTAAAACACCATGGGATTTTCCCGAAGAAAGTAAATGGCCGGCGATCTGGAAATCTACCAGTGATACGGGAAACGTTGGAAAAGCGGAGATGTCGCTTCTCAAGGCCTGGTCACCCTATGTACTCATTGCAATCATACTTGTGGTTACGCGGATCCCTGCTTTCGGCCTTAAAGAGTTATTGACTGCCCAGCAGCTGACACTGCCTAACGTCGGAGGAATTGAGGGCTTGGACTATGTTTTACTGTGGGCATATCTCCCCGGAACCATCCCCTTTATTTTGGTAGCGCTCATAACGCAGTGGTACCATAAAATGCCTGTGAAGGAGATTAAACAGTCATGGACTCTTACATTTGGCCAGATTAAAGGTGCCGCCATCGCGCTGTTTGCCGGTGTTGGATTGGTACAGCTTATGTTAAACTCAAATAACAATCCACATGAAATGGTTAGCATGCTTACCATAATGGCTGAATCTGCCGCAGGATTTTCCGGTGTAGCTTATCCATTATTTGCTACCCTTATTGGCATGCTGGGTTCTTTTATGTCGGGATCGGCAACCGTATCAAATATTCTGTTTATGTCTTTTCAGTTCGAAACTGCTACGATCCTGGGCTTGCCGCAAATTCTGATACTTTCGATGCAGGGAATCGGAGCAGGGATTGGCAATATGGTGTGCGTGAATAACATCGTAGCCGTTGCGGCTACCGTTGGTTGTCTGGGTGCCGAAGGGTATATAATACGCGCCAATGCTGTCCCGGCATTCTTTTATTACTTGATAATTACGCTCATAGTAGGCGGTATGATCATTGTGGGTTTTAATCCTTTTCCAATATAATATTGAATACAATCAAAAAATATCTGCCAACTAACAAAGGCTTTGCACAGCAATTTTCCTGACCGGGCAGCACTTAATGACTGGTGGAGTTAGTACTGTACACCTTGATCTGCCTGAGAAACCTTTTCCGTAAAAAAAGACAGTACTCAGTTCGCAAAGCCTTTTAAAACAATACTATCAATAAGTGGACAATCTGATGAATAATCTACCAAAACAATATAAAAAGCTATTCCGGCAGCTCTCTGACTTCATTGATGAAAGCCGGATGCTCACGAGTCCGCTTGAACTGTTGGCACACGGTACGGATGCGAGTTTCTACCGGCTTATTCCCAAAATGGTGATTAAAGCCAATGACATTGCAGAGGTATCGCGTATTCTTGCTATCTGTAATCAGATGGAGATTCCTGTAACGTTCAGGGCTGCCGGCACAAGCCTCTCCGGACAGGCAATTACAGACTCGGTATTGGTTATTGCGGGAGACAACTGGAAAAACCATCAGATTTTAGAAAACGGAGAGAAAATACGCCTGCAGCCGGGAATTATAGGTGCGCACGCCAATAACCTGTTGAAACCTTATAAACGGAAAATAGGCCCCGATCCTGCATCCATTAATTCTGCGATGATTGGCGGAATAGCTGCAAATAATGCCAGTGGCATGTGCTGTGGAATCAAGCAAAATTCCTATCAAACTTTAGACAGTATGAAGGTTTTGATGAATGATGGTACGCTGTTGGATACGGCCGATGAGGGTAGCCGCGCCTCTTTTCGCAACACTCACGACCACCTTTTGGATGAACTATCAACGCTGGCAGAAAACATCCACTCCAATAAGCCACTTGCTGAACGCATCCGCGACAAGTTTAAAATGAAAAACACCACAGGATACAGTCTGAATGCCCTTGTGGACTTTGAAGATCCGTTTGAGATCCTGCAGCATCTTATGATTGGTTCTGAAGGCACGCTCGGTTTTATTGGTGAGATTACCTATAAAACCGTCAATGAAGATCCGTTTAAGGCCAGCTCCTTAATGATCTTCTCTGATAATGAAACGGCCGGGCGTGCTGTCTATCGGCTGAAAAGTGAACCCGTTTCCGCCGTGGAGCTGATGGATCGTGCAAGTCTGAAGTCTATGGAAAATGCTGATGGCGTACCGGGTTATCTCAAAGATCTATCGCCTGAGGCATGCTCGCTTTTGGTGCAGACAGGAGCAGATTCTCATGAACAACTACATGAACAGATTGGCATTATTAAAAAAGCCATGGAAGATGTTCCGACAGAAATTCCCGTTAGCTTTACTGATAAACCCGGGGAGTACAATAAATATTGGGAAATTCGGAAAGGCCTCTATCCATCCGTCGGCGCAATGCGCAAGACAGGAACTACGGTGATTATTGAGGATGTGGTTTTTGCTGTAAAGGATATTGCAGAAGCCATAGGCGCTCTGCAGGAGCTTTTTGTAAAATATGGATATAACGAGAGCGTCATTTTTGGTCATGCTCTGGAAGGTAATCTGCATTTTGTATTTAACCAGAATTTTGATGATCAGACCGAGATAGATCGCTACGAGCGTTTTATGGACGAACTTGCCGTGCTGGTAATAGAACGTTTTGACGGAGCTTTGAAAGCTGAACACGGTACGGGAAGAAATATGGCACCCTACGTTGAGAAGGAGTGGGGCGAGGAAGCCTATGAGATCATGAAGCGGATTAAAGCGGTTTTTGATCCCAAAGATCTACTTAATCCGGGTGTAATTCTCAATAATGATCCCAAGGTGCATCTAAAGAACCTGAAGCCTATGCCGGCTGCCCATGAATCGATAGACAAGTGTACCGAATGCGGTTTCTGTGAATCGGCCTGCGTATCACACGGGATGACCATGTCGCCCAGGCAGCGGATCACGGTTTACCGGGAGATGCAGCGACTAAAAAAGACCGGCGAGCAGCCCGAAGTTCTCGATTCACTGGAGCAGGATTACGACTACAAAAGCGTGCAAACTTGCGCTACCGATGGCCTTTGTGCCTTAGCTTGCCCTGTGGGAATTAATACCGGAGACCTGGTGAAGCATCTTAGACATGAAAAAAATACTACCCTTGAGAAGAAAGCAGCATCCCGAATAGCTTCAAATATGGACAAAATTACCGGCTTAGCCCGGGTGGGTCTTAATGTGGTCAACGGTGTCCATTCGGTTATTGGAACGAAGGCTATGGGTGCGATTGCAACCGGTTTTCGTAAAGCATCGGGTAATAACCTTCCGCAGTGGAACCCTTATTTACCAAAAGGGGCGCCTAAAATAGACGCTAATCTGCCAGTAAATGGCAATCCGCGCAAAGTGGTCTATTTTCCTTCCTGCATCAACCGGGGAATGGGTATATCCAGGGATTACGATGAAAAAATGGCGCTCACGAGTAAGGTGAAGCAACTTCTTGCGAAGGCCGGATATGAAATCATCTATCCTGAAAACCTCTCCAATCAATGTTGCGGCATGCCATATTCGAGTAAAGGATTCAGGGAACAGTCTAAAGAGAAATCAAGCCTGCTTGAGAAAGCCTTGCTGAAAGCCAGTGCGCAGGGAAAATATCCGGTACTGTCAGATATGACTCCGTGTCTACAGTCAATGAAAGAGAATATAGGCGAGCCGTTGAAACTCTATGATCCCACCGAGTTTACTCTCAAATTCTTGACACAGCATCTTGATTTTACTCCCGCTGATGAAACCATAAGTGTTTTTACGGTATGCAGTGCAAAGAAGATGGGCCAAGAGGAGGATCTGATAAAACTGGCGGAAATGTGCGCTACCGAGGTAGTGGTCCCTGAAACAAACTGCTGTGGATTTGCCGGCGACCGTGGGTTTTCTCATCCCGAGCTGACGGCTCACGGTTTGCGTACACTCAAAGAGCAGCATCCTGAACAGGTAAAACGTGGTTTTTCAACCAGCCGAACCTGCGAAATAGGTCTTACCAACCATAGTGGAATTTCGTACAAATCCATTCTTTATCTGGTGGATGAGGTAACGACACCCAAAGAGAGCCAGGCAAAGAAAAAAGAGGAAGCCACTCAGGTTACGGGGCCCTAATGGTTAGGCAGCAAATGGTTCCCAAAACAGAACGCAAATGAAAAGAGATTCTGAAAATACACATGTATAAACTAAAAAAAGATAGGTACTTGTAGCTGATTTTCTCTTTTAATTTATCCAATTATCGTAATCAAAATACCATGAGACTAAAATTACTGCCGATCTTAGTTTTATTTATTCCCGCACTTTTAATAGCTCAGGACAATCATGAGAGTAAATACGATATATCAATCAGTGGCTTTATTAGCTCAGAAATTATTTATGATACGCGTCAGCCCGTAGGGGCCCGTGAAGGTGATGTGCTTCTGTTTACTTCGCCAATACTAAATGCTATAAACCTGAGTTCGCTTAATAATAAGTTGATTGAGGCCCTGAAAGGAAGCCTCATTTTTCATACTTTTAGAATCGAACTCACCCCATAAGCATTCAGGGAAACGCACCATATGTTATGTGGTACTATTTATCGATCTGGTTGTATCGAACCGAAAGTACGGTGATATCATCAGATTGAATGGCTGATCCGGCAAACTTCATCACTTCCAGAAAGAGCCCTTTAACCTGGGAATTCAATGGTTTTGAAGGGTTCTTCTTGAGATATTCTATAACCCTCTCTTCGTCAAAGAAACCGCCATCTTCATCTTCTGCCTCGGTAATGCCGTCGGTAAATGTGACAATGGTGTCGCCCGGAGATAGTTGCATTTCATGTTTATCGTATGGAGCATTTTCAAACTTTCCGAGCAGCAGGCCTCCAACATCATCAAGTTCGGTTACGGTTCCGTCCGGTTTTTGGAGATAGGGGAGATTATGGCCGCCGTTACAATAGCTCAATACTCCTGTTTTTAAATTTAATACTCCATAAAATACCGTTACAAAGGTGGAGATGTCACTCTCCGGTATCAGCATATTGTTCACTTTTGTCATGCATTCAGCCGGATCGAACACTTCAGATCCGATAGCTTTCAACATGGTGCGGCAAACGGCCATATAGATGGATGCCGGCATTCCTTTCCCGGCCACATCACCAATAAAGAAGGCCATGTGATCTTCATCATACATAAAGAAATCGTAGAAATCGCCACCTACCTGTTTGGCCGCGATCATATTGGCAAAGATGTCAAATCGATTGTCGTCGGGAAATACCGGGAACTCCTGATGCAGAATCTTTTGCTGGATGCGTGCAGCCATATCCAGATCATAATTAAGAGACTCGAGCTGCTCCTCCATATCTTTTACTTTGAGCAAATGGCCTATCTCCTTCAGGGTTTTCTCAATGGTGGTTTCAAGGTCTTTAAAGTCGATCGGTTTGGTCACAAAGTCGTAAGCGCCTCGATTCATTGCCGTGCGGATATTCTCCATATCGCCGTATGCCGATACCATAATGGTTTTGATATCTGCCCGGTTGAGCTCCTGGATTTGAGTAAGCATGGTAAGCCCGTCCATTTTA
>REDT01000316.1 GCA_007693295.1 Balneolaceae bacterium | reverse complement strand
TCTATATAGATCAGACTGTTGCCGGAAATGTCATTTTAAAATTTTTATATCGTATACATGAAATCGTTAGTCATCGTAGAGTCACCCACTAAAACAAAAACCATTAAGAAATACCTTCCCAAAGGATACGTGGTAGATTCTTCAATGGGTCATATTCGCGATCTGCCATCTTCTGCAAAAGAGATTCCGGCAAAGTATAAAAAGGAGTCCTGGTCTAATTTGGGAATCAACGTAGAGGACGGGTTTACCCCACTCTATGTGGTACCTGCCAGTAAAAAGAAAATTGTGACCAAGTTGAAGGCCCTTCTGAAAGATTCGGACGAGCTTATATTGGCCACTGATGAAGATCGGGAAGGTGAAGCCATCTCCTGGCACCTGGTAGAGCTGCTGAACCCAAAAGTGCCTGTTAAAAGAATGGCATTCCGCGAAATTACCCAGGAGGCGATCAATAACGCTTTGGAAAATTTCCGCGATATTGACATGAACCTGGTTCACGCCCAGGAAACCCGGCGTATTCTTGACAGGCTTGCCGGTTATACCATCTCTCCGCTGCTTTGGAAAAAGATTTCACCCGGCCTATCTGCCGGACGTGTACAGTCGGTGGCTGTTCAATTTCTGGTGGAACGAGAACGCGAGCGAATGAGGTTCAAAAGCGGAACCTATTTTGATCTGAAAGCATCCGTTTCGAAGGAGAAGGATAAGCACAAATTTAACGCAGACCTTTCACACCTGGATGGCAAACGTCTGGCAAGCGGAAAGGATTTTGATGAAAATACCGGCAAGCTGAAAAAACCCGACAGTGTGGTTCTGCTGGATGAAAAAAAGTCGAACGATCTTCGGGATCTGTTGAACAGTGCAGAGTGGGCCGTTTCGAACATAGATGTTAAAGTTCAGAAACGAAATCCATCTGCTCCATTCATCACATCTACACTGCAGCAGGAAGCAAACAGAAAGTTCGGCTTCTCTGCCAGAGACACGATGAGTGTAGCTCAAAAGCTGTATGAAAACGGTTTGATCACCTACATGCGAACGGATTCGACCAACCTATCGGGCCAGGCAATCAATGCCGCCCGCAGTGAAGTCGAGAAGCAGTATGGCGAAGAGTACCTGTTTAAGCGCGTGAGAAACTTTGGGAAATCCAAAGGTGCACAGGAGGCTCACGAGGCCATTCGCCCGGCAGGGTCAAGTTTTGTCCATCCCGAAAATGCAAAACTGAGCGGACGAGAGTTTAAGCTCTACGACCTGATCTGGAAGCGAACCATTGCCACACAGATGGCCGAGGCTGAGCTTGAGTTCACCAATGTAACCATCACTGCCGAAAAAGACGATACCAAAGCCGACTTTAGAACCAGCGGTAAAAAGATACTCTTTCCCGGTTTCTTTCGGGCCTATGTGGAGGGAAGTGATGATCCAGAGGCTGCGATTGAAAACCAGGAGATCTTCCTGCCTGAAATGAAAGTTGGCGAGTCGATTGACCTGCACGCTCTGGAAGCCATCTCTCACGAAACCAAACCGCCTGCTCGCTTCACCGAAGCAACGCTAGTTAAGGAGCTCGAAAAGCGCGGTGTTGGGCGGCCAAGTACATATGCTTCCATTATCAGCACTATTCAGGATAGAGGATATGCCAAAAGCGATGGCAAAACATTGATCCCATCCTATACTGCATTTGCCGTTACAGAGCTGCTTGAAGTGCATTTTCCACACCTGGTCGACAGCGATTTTACATCCGAACTGGAGGATAAACTGGACGAGATCGCAAAAGGAAAGTACGATCCCGTAAAATACCTTGAAGAGTACTACAGTGGTGAAAAAGGATTAAAGGCTCAGGTAGATCAGCAGGAAGACAAAATTGATCCGCAAAAGGCAAAAGTTCTGAACCTTCCGCTTGAGGGTCTTAACGGTATGCAGGTTCATGTAGGCCGTTTCGGTCCCTATGTGAAAAGTGAAATTAACGGGGAGGAGATATCCACCTCTTTACCGGCCGATCTGGACCCGGGTGAACTCTCTGCAGATAAAATCCAGGAGCTATTGAAAGCCGAGAAAGAGGGTCCTAAATCTCTGGGTAATCATCCTGAAACCGGAGAGCCTGTTTATGTGTTAAGCGGCCGTTTCGGCCCTTATGTTCAGCTTGGTGAGGTAACTGAGGAGAATAAAAAGCCTAAGCGTGTTTCACTGCTCAAAGGCATGACTCCTTCCGATATCGATCTGGATACTGCACTGAGGCTTCTTGAACTGCCCCGCACGCTTGGCGAACACCCCGAAACCGGAAAGGAAGTTAAAGCCGGGGTTGGTCGATACGGCCCCTTTGTGCTTCATGACGGAACATTTAAATCCCTCAAAAAAGATGACAATGTACTTGAAATTGGGCTGGAGCGTGCTGTTGAGCTTCTAAAAGAGAAAAGTAAAGGACGAGGCAGCGCTGCCATCGCCGATCTGGGCACACATCCCGAAACCGATCAGCCGGTAAAAGTAATGGATGGCCGGTATGGCCCCTATATCAAATACGGCAAGAAAAACATCTCGCTTCCAAAAGGCACCGAACCTGAAAAGTTCACCATGGGAGATGCTGTACGATTGATTGAGGAGAAGGGTAAGAAGTAGCAGAATAGATCGCAAGAAATTCCACCTGTTTTATAAATTGGTTCAGAGCAGTTAAAGCTGGGTTGACCTTAGTTGTCACTGCCAGGTAAAATCAAACTGAGGCTGTTTCATGAATAATGAACCCGTTACCATAATTGGCGGAGGAATAGGCGGCTTGACCCTGGCAAACGCCCTTTCCCATTACAATATCCCGTTTGAGCTGTATGAACAGGCTCCAAAGCTCACAGAGATTGGGGCAGGTATCGGCTTAACGGAGGCCCCCATTTCTATTTTTGAAATGCTGGGGCTCGCCAGCCGGCTGCGTGATGAGAGTACACGACTTGGCCGGGTTTGTTTTCCCGACAAACAGCTGAATATTCGCCGAAAAATATCAGCGGAATTCGAGATGATTTGCATCCATCGTGCGCGGTTGATCGACATCTTGAAAAGCACACTGCCCGCCAACAAAATCCACCTTTCAAAACGCCTGGTTGCCATCAATACCCATGAAAATGGCACTATACTGCGGTTTGAAGACGGTGAAAAAATCTCAGCAAGAACAACAGTTGCGGCCGACGGCATCCATTCAACAGTTCGAAATCAGCTTTTCCCGAGAATCCCAATCAGGTATATAAATCAGACCATTTGGCGGGGAATTTCCAGCAGCTCTCTGCCCGATAAATTTCAGAACTCATACCTGGAGATCTGGGATGAAGGACTGCGTTTTTTAGCACTGCCCTTCGAAGAAAATCAAACCTTTTGGCTGGGAATAAAACCGGCACCGCCCGGTGGCAGGGATAACCCGGAAACCATTATTGACGATCTGCTGGATCTGTTCCAAAACTTTCACCCCGATCTCAAAGAACTGATCCGCACAACAGGCCCGGTATTGCGAAACGACATGGCCGACCTTGGCACCCAAAAACGGCAATGGTTTAAAAACAGGGTGGTATTTTTGGGTGATGCCATACATGCCACAACCCCCAATCTTGGGCAGGGCGGCTGCCAGGCCATTGAAGACGCATGGTGCCTGGCAAAATTACTTCAAGAATACCCCGATGATTTTCAAACCGCCTGCCAGCGCTATCAACATCTGCGGCAGAAAAAAGTTATGAAAATTGTGGCAGATTCCTGGCGGTTCGGTAAAGCTTCCCATTCCAAAAATACGCTGTTCCACTACGGATACCGCTTTATACTCACACATGCGCCGGAATTTGTCATCCGCCGGCAGGAACAATTTTTGAATAGGTTAGACTACCTTCAAAAGATCTGACCCACAATTCACTTCAAACCATATTCGGCAGCTCATTGAAAATATGCAGACTTTTTTATCTGAAATTGATTGTACAATTGAAAAAATTGCAAAATATGCGTAATTTGGCGTAATATAAAAAGTAAATTGGCGCAATATGAAGCAAGAAAAAAAATACCCTCACGCAGATCATCAAGATCAAAATATTGTCAGTGAGCCATACATCGCCTGGGGCTTACCCGATGCTGCTGCAAAAATTAGCGAGGGCCTGCACACCGATATCCTTGCTACAATACAGAACCGCCTTAATCTCTCCAATCATGAACTTGCAGATCTGCTTCTGATATCGCCGCGCACTCTTGATCGCCGAAAAAAAGAATCTGTACTTCCTTCCGACGAGTCCGAGCGCAGTTATCGCATAGCCAGGCTTACCGATCTGGCTTTTCAGATATTTGGCAGCAAAGAAAAGGCAGCCAAATGGTTTAATGAGCCAAACTATGCACTTGGTAATAAAAAGCCCATCGAGCTGGTAAAAACCGAACCCGGTGCCCGGCTTGTCGAGAATGTTCTTGGCCGTATTCGTTACGGTGTAACCGTATAAAATGAAACGTGTCAGGGTATGGCGTATAACCCGGAAAAATTACGCTTCCGATGCTTTTTCGGGCGAAGGAGCCCGATTATACGGTGGCCGTTTTAACAGTGCAGGATATCCTGCTGTATACACCTCCGGCAGCCTCTCTCTTGCGCTTTTAGAGTCATTGGTCCAGACAAATGACAGAGAATTCTTTTCATCGTGCGTTTACTTTTATGCCGATATACCTGAATCGATTATCCAAGAATATAAAACTGAAAAGCTGCCGGACGGCTGGGATGCCAAACCATGTGAATCTGTCTCACAACAATTTGGCAATGAATGGTTATCGGCTGCAAAATATGCTGTTTTAAAAGTGCCAAGTGCAGTACTGCCTGTGGAATGGAATTATGTTTTGAATCCAAACCATCCTGATTTCAGTAAAGTTGATATATCTGATGAAAATAGTTCTCCTTTTGATGATAGATTGGTCTTATGACAGATGAAGGCAATAAATTTGGAGATGTTGTATTTCCTTTCAGGAAAATTTTATGCTTATTGCTTATTACAGAAGCTAAATAATACCAAGAGATAAATATTAAACCACCATGAGTAATTCCAATAATAACCTGGACCAATACATCATTCAACTGGTTGAAGATTTGCGTTATTCAGCCCAAAACCTTCCCGACCCGAATGAGGTGGCAGAGTTTGATGAAGAGAGCCTGCCCGAAGAGCTGAAAATGTTTGCCGATGTGGAGCGATACCTGCATGGAAAAGCCAAAAAGCTCGCGATCGTAACCGGTATTGAAACCGAAAAGTTTCCCCCGGTTGAGCGCCTGAACGATGCCCATTTATCCCTGCTTGTAAACGAAATGATCCGACTGCTCGGGGCATATGGGTTCTATTCGGGCTTTCCCGATAAACTGCCCGATGAATGGAAATACAGGGCATTGCGGAAAAAGTGGGATAAGGAGGTTGTCTATGCGGGCGGTGAAGGGATTGTTCACTTTGATTTTTGCAGCTATGAACCTGATAATTGTCCCTTTCCACAGCAGTATTGCGGTTGTAAACACTTTGAGGGTCCGGATTACCTGGACGATTCAGATTTCAGCAATAATGATCTGTACGGCTCCGAACCGTTTTAATATTCGATTTTTTTTGCAAACCTTAGGGTTTTCTTGTGTGCTCTGCGGTTCATTCACATAAACAGAGGCAGTTCAAAACCGAAATGAGATAAACTTGTCGAAAAGCAGGGTTTTACGGCATTGGTCAGGCCGGTAAGACCGTTTTGATTCATCTCCTGTTTTCCTGGTTTCTATTAAACCAAATAGCTCCAGTGGCTCCAGCACCAAGGAGTACACAAGGTCGCCCGGTTTGGTATATGAATTGACCTGGGTGGCTATGTCATTAAAAGCCATAGGCACCATAATATTCTCCGTCAATTCATTAACTGAAACCCAGTCTTCGGCCAATTGCTGCATACGATAAAGTGCAAAGGGCATATTTTCCTGCACATTGGGGTAATCTTGCATATCATTCGACAGATAAGAGATATTCATATTTTTAAAGTATGTGATAAAAAGGTGCCGATAGAGTTCACCCGAACGGGAACCAAGTGATAACCCTGCAAGCTTTTTCAACCCCTTCAGCGCCTTTTTATGTTTACGGAGCAGGCCGGCAAGCTCCAGCAGAATACGGGTGCTGTGAAGCAGCCAGATATCGTGCTCGTTTACCACCTTGTTATACTCTTTTATGGTTTCAAGGTAATTATCGGGCCAGATGCACTCCGGCATTAGTTCGGAAATGGGCTTGCGCTGTAGATTCCCCGTTTGCGTAAGACCCAGGCCACCTTCTTTTTGGGCTTTCAGCAGCATGGTTCGTGCATTGTGGAACAGAATAGAGCCGCTTAATTCCTTTGCCGCCAGCTTTCCATTTAATAGCAACGGACCTTCATTTTTTGCCCAGTCGCATCTCAAAAGGTTATAGAGCTGCTTTGGGTTCAGGCCACCTGTATGGTCCTCAAATACTGCACCCGGTCCATTTTTATCCATATCCATTCCATAACTTTCTTCAATAAACTGCCTGGCCTCCTCTTCTGGAAGATGACTTAAGTCACTTGGACCGTCTTCAAATCCGGTAATTTTACCATGCTGCCCGCAACGACGGCATTTCCATCGAATTTCGCTTGGCAACTGAATCCTTATCAGCTCAATTTCTCCCTGACAAAGATCTCCCTGCTCGTTATCTTCCACACACCAGAGGTGGGAAATCACCCTGCTGCCCGGCTTTACAGCAGTAGCTTCCTGGGTAAGGATATTGTAATACTCAA
>REDT01000179.1 GCA_007693295.1 Balneolaceae bacterium | reverse complement strand
GAACCTATCCAAATGTTTATATGGAAACATCCGTTGCGATATGGTTGTTGGGAGACCAGCTTTTTAACCGATTACTAAACGAAGCAGTAGCAACGGCCGGAAACGACAAGATTCTCTTCGGTACTCTTCAAATGGCCTGGCCTGAAGTTATTGGTCGTTCAGTTAAAACTATAAGAGAGGCTGAATATCTTTCATATGAAGATAAACATGCTATACTTTGGGGAAACGCAGCAGAGTTATTTGCAATTGAGGAGTAGAAAAGTATTACTCTAAATAACATGTACAAATCATAATTTAACAGCAACATAACAAGGGTTCAACCGGACGCCGGAAAGCTGCGGGCCGGCAAAGCCCGGCGAGCCCAATGGCGGCTCCAGTTAACCCAAACGTCGGAAAAGCAATGAAAAGAACAAGCATACTCCTGCTGACAATCTCCGGACTCCCGTTGTTAGTTTATCCATTCATACTGCTTGCGGGAATCCTGAGTTTGGCAGGCGAAAGTACCGGAAACGAACCGATAGGATAAGTCTTAGCCGCATCTGTGTTTCTGATTGGATCAAACCGTTATCCATTCTGTTACATACCCTGTCTCATTGCGGTGCGAAAGGCCGCGAGAATTGAAAACCCTAAGAAGGAAATGAAATATTCGATTCTGCCATTGATTTACCTCTTGGGGCTTGGTGGTGTGATGCTTCTATGGCTACGACTGGAAGGATGAGAACTTCGAACAAAACGAGGAATCCTAACCAAAACCTCCGCCCGGATATACGCAAAAGCAAGATATGAATCGGATGTTTCCACAACGGGATTTAGAAAGTGACTTTGGATATAGGTGACCACAGGGCAATTTTCTCACAAAACTTAACGCTGTCAGATCCGCCGGCAGTCGGACACGGTCCGGTGGGTGTACCGCTAAAGCTGCACCTTCGGCTGACAGGTTTCGACCGACATTTCATAATTGACTTAACACTAGGGATGAGTCAAACATGCCCCTGCGCGATCATTGCATCGGCCACCTTTATAAACCCTGCAATATTGGCCCCTTTCATATAGTTGATTCGCCCATCTTCCATACCATGGTCGGTGCATTTTTTATGAATAGTCTGCATAATATCCACCAGTTTTTCATCCACATCGTCGAAACTCCAGGAGAGCCGTTTCGCGTTTTGGGTCATCTCAAGTCCCGATACAGCCACACCTCCTGCATTGGATGCTTTTCCGGGAGCATATTCCACCCCGGCTTCTTGAAACGTCTTCACAGCCGCATCTGTACAAGGCATATTTGCGCCTTCAGCTACATATGAAACTCCGTTCTTCACTAAATCTTCAGCTTCTTTCTTATCAATCTCGTTCTGCGTTGCACAGGGCAGGGCTACATCGCACTTTACGCCCCACGGTTTGCCTTCACTGAACTCAGCATCAAACTCTTCAGCATATTCACTGATTCTGCCGCGCCGTTCATTTTTCAGCGCTTTGATCCACTTCAGTTTCTCTTCGGTAATTCCATTTTCGTCCACAATGTATCCATCCGAATCGGACATTGATATCACCCTTGCACCCAGATGGATCGCTTTTTGGCAGGCAAACTGAGCCACATTTCCGGAACCGGAGATGATCGTTTTCTTCCCCTGAAGCGATTCATCCTTCTGCTTCATCATCTCTCTCAAAAAGTAAAGCAGCCCGAAACCCGTAGCCTGCAAGCGCACTTTGCTTCCCCCATAAGCAAGGCCTTTACCCGTCAGTACTCCGGTAAATTCTGCTGTAAGGCGCTTATACTGGCCAAACATGTAGCCAACCTCACGCTCACCCACACCAATATCACCGGCAGGCACATCGGTATCGCTCGACACATACCGGTATAGTTCGTTCATGAAACTTTGGCAAAACCGCATAATCTCGGCATCCGATCTTCCACGCGGATTGAAGTCCGATCCACCCTTACCCCCGCCCAGCGGCAGTCCGGTAAGGCTGTTCTTAAACGTCTGTTCAAAAGCGAGAAATTTGATAATGCTCAGATTTACGGATGGATGAAACCTCAGCCCACCCTTGTACGGCCCCAGTGCGCTGTTAAATTGAACCCTGAAGCCGCGGTTTACACGGTAATTTCCATCATCATCTTCCCAAGGCACCCTGAACATCACCGTGCGCTCAGGTTCAACAAGCCGCTCAAGCAATCCGGTTCGTTGATACCTTTCGTGATCTTTAACGAAAGGTATCACATATTCCATTACTTCTTGCACTGCCTGGCGAAACTCAGTCTGATCAGGATCTCTATTTTTTACAAGGGTTGAGATCTCTTCCAATGACATTTCCTTTAGTTCGTAATCCGACATATTTTCAATTTTTTTAACTTCTGATTTAGTAATTGAACCGAAATCCGGTCCGGATCACTCCTAAGCCTGCGACTTCTCTTTAAGCTTCTTCTGTTTACTCTGACCGAGCACATATTTTTCAAGTTCAACCAGCAAAAACACCACAAACCCACCTGTAGCCGGATAAGCCCAATACAAGGCTTTGTGTGGAGAAGTTGCAAACCATTCATTCATAAATGGTGCATAGGTGAATACAAGCTGTAATACAATCAGAATGCCCACAGCATAGAATGCATATTTGTTATTGAAAAATCCTTTCCCCAAAGAAGGTTCATTCATTTTTCTACAGTTGAAGAGATAAAATAGCTGTCCTGCTACAAGCGTATTAACGGCTATGGTTCGGGCTTCATCAATCACATATCCGTTAGCTTTCAGCCAATAGTAGAGTGAAAGAGTGAGGCCGCCTATCAGCAGCGATACAAATGCGACCCTCCACAGAAAATATCCGCCCAGAATTGCTGCATTCGTGTCGCGTGGCGGCCGCTTCATCACGCCGCTTTCAGTTGGTTCAAACGAAAGGGCAAGTGCCAGAGTAACCGCAGTTACCATATTTACCCAAAGAATCTGAACCGGCGTGATAGGCATCGCAATACCCATGATTACGGCAGCCATGATTACAAAAGATTCCGCTCCGTTGGTTGGCAGAATGAAAAGAATCGCTTTTCTCAGGTTATCGTAGATGGTACGGCCCTCCTCAACGGCACTGGCAATAGAGGCGAAGTTGTCGTCAGCCAGCACCATTTCTGAGGCATCTTTAGTAACTTCGGTACCTTTGATTCCCATTGCGATTCCCACATCAGCCCGCTTCAGCGCCGGAGCATCATTTACACCGTCGCCGGTCATGGCACAAATTTTTCCGCGAGCCTGAAGCGCTGTTACCAGCCTCAGCTTGTGCTCCGGGCTCGTGCGGGCAAATACGTCATATTCTAGAGCGATCTCTTTCAGCTCTTCATCACTCTTTTGCTCCAACTCCTGACCACTGATCGCTTTTATACCATCGCCGATTCCCAATTCTTTTCCAATGGCGCGTGCTGTTACCACATGATCTCCTGTAATCATCTTAACCTGAATACCCGCCTCTTTACACTTCTTAATCGATTCAATAGCTTCAGGCCTTGGAGGGTCAATCATTCCCAGAACACCCAAAAATATCATCCCTGACTGCACATCATCGTGATCGATTTCATCCATTCCGTTCTCGATCTTTTTGAAAGCTGCCCCAATTACCCGCCGGCCTTCATTGGCCTGACGATCAATCTCCTTATTCCAAAAATCCTTTTGAAGCTGCTGAACCCCATCCTTGGCAAGTTCCTTTTCACAAGCCTCCATCAACCTCTCGGGAGCCCCTTTCATAAAGATATACTGCCCATCATCCAGATCGTTCAGGGTTGCCATGTATTTATGATCCGATTCAAACGGCACATGATCCACTCTCTCCGGTTTGAAATCTCCGAATCCGGCTTTGTGAGCCAACGTAATCAGGGCGCCTTCCGTAGGGTCGCCATCTATTGTCCAGCCCTCCTCCTTGTCACGAAGTTCAGCATCATTACACAACCTGATGGCCTGTATCATTCTCTCTGCTACATTATGACTTTTTATCTCCACAGTTTCATCATCTAGCAGAATTTCACCCTCCGGGTTGTACCCGGTACCTTTAACGGTATAAATCCCCTCCGATGTGGTAAAGGAGGTTACAGTCATCTCATTTTTGGTAAGAGTACCGGTTTTATCGGAACAGATTACCGATACCGATCCGAGTGTCTCTACCGATGGCAGCCTTCTGATAATTGCGTTCCGGCCCGCCATAGCCTGAACGCCAACGGCCAGGGTAATGGTCATAATTGCCGGCAAACCTTCCGGAATGGCAGCAACGGCAAGGCTTATCACTGCCATAAAAAGTTCATCCACGGTGTAGTCTCGGAAGAAGTAACCAAAAGCGAAGAAAAGTGCGGTGGCTGAAACAATCACCACCGAAAGGGCCTTCCCAAACTGATCGATCTGCTTTAGAAGCGGAGTAGTGATCTCCTCAACATCGGTCATCATCCGGTTTATTTTTCCCAACTCGGTATTTGCGCCGGTTTCCACAACCAGGCCCCGAGCTCGTCCATACACCACCGATGTACCTGAAAACGCCATACAGGTTTGGTCGCCCGGTACCGCCCCCTCTTCAACTGCATCTGTTGATTTCTCAACAGCAACTGATTCTCCTGTCAGTGCCGATTCCTCTATTCGTAAATTTCGAATCGAAATCAGTCTAAGATCTGCAGGTACTTTATCACCAGATTCCAGTAATACCACATCACCCGGCACCAAATCTTCAGCATCTATATCTTCACGTTCTCCATCCCTCAACACGGTGGCGTGCAGCGAAAGCATTTTCCGGATACCCTCGAGTGCCTTTTCGGCTTTCCCTTCCTGTACAAAACCGATGATGGCATTAATAAGAATCACAGCGATAATAACCCATGTGTCAATCCAGTGATCAAGCAGGGCGGTTATCACGGCGGCAACCATTAAAACGTAAATCAGTACATTGTGGAACTGTAACAGGAAGCGCATTAATGCAGATCGCGACTTACCCTCGGGCAATTTATTACTCCCATATTTTTCAAGGCGCTGAGATGCCTCTTCTGAACTTAACCCCTTTTCATCTACAGACAGCTCATCTAATGCATCATCAACTGTTCTGTTATACCATATAGGTTTCGATGATTTTTCAGTACTCGTGGCTGTTTCACTCATGATTTTAGTATGCAGGCTGTTATTCTTTATTACCCAATAATACCAAATAGAGTGGTTGGCTGAAAAGATTGAACTCAAATTTTTTCTTAAAAATAGACATGCTGCAAAGATTTCTGTTACTTACAGACACATATTTGGTTGCCGAACAACCAAATCAATCTATTAACAAAACAGGATCTCTATGAAAACAGCTAGGTTTATAATCTATACTGCAGCACTTTTAATGGCTTTTCAGACGGTAGCCAATGCACAACAGCACAGCCTTACCGAAACCTTTAAACAGCATTTTAGTGAAACTGTTCAGGAAGTAAAAAGCACAGATAACACAACAGAAAAGCGTCATATTCTGAATGAATCATTTGATAAAATGCTCTCAGCAATAGACCGGATAGAAGTCCGGGCTAACCTTTCGGAGGAGGACCTTGCCGCGCTGGAATCCTTTAAAAATGATATTCAGGATAAAAAAAGTGAATTGAATGGACTTGACGGGTTCGACGAAATTGTTGATGAGGATCTGGATGACTTTTCGGATTATTCTCAACAGATGATGGAACAGGCAAACCGAACCCTAACCATCAGTTTGACCACCGCACTTCTCATCATTATTATACTTCTTCTATTGTAATCCAAGTTATACCCTTCTCGCTAATGAGAAGGGTTCTTTTTTTATGGCTCTTTCAAATTCAAATCTATTCCTGGTCATTCTTTGAAAAAGCCCTAATAATAGAGGTCGAGGGTTAAGTTAATCTTAAAGTGACGTTTGAAACCTGACAGCATTCCCGCAATTTTTGCGGGTTTCTGTCAGCGTTGGCGAAAAGTCCACTGACCCTGAATCACGGATTTCGCCCATGCGCGATCCCAAAGCAACGCTGTTCCCCAAGGGATCCCTGCGGGGCAGATCCCCCATAGGGATCCCTTCGGGGCAGTGGGTGTACCGCTAAAGCTGCACCTTCGTCTGACAGGTTTTGACCGGCTTTTCTTCTTTGGCTTAACTCTAGAAACTTTTTCCAAGTCGATAAGGTTTTGATGATGTAACCCAAAAAAGCCCATTCGGTATGGCGATGCAAATGTATTTGGCTCCGCATCTTTTAAGACGGTCATTTTTCTGGTTTCATTTGCTTATAATTCACCCAATACTTCACCTCAACCTATTTTCTTATGCGAAAGCTTCTATTATTACCATTGCTGATCATTTTTACCGTTTCATGTGCAGTGGAGGATCAGCCTCTGACTGATTATCCAAATTCGCACTTATTGCTGTCAGCTTCTGAACTCAACAACATCATCCAAAATGAGGATGTTTTATTGATTGACGCACGCTCAGAAGTTTCAGATTCGCTCATCCCCGGCTCTATCCATTTCCCCTCCATTTCAGAGTTGACCGATCCTGACAATCCGGTAGAGAGTTTTCTAATAGGGGCGGAACTGTTTCAGGAAAAAATGCGGGCAACGGGACTCAATAATAATGACCGTGTTGTGATCTATGATGAAGGGAATTCACTCGCTGCTGCCAGGCTTTTTTATGCCCTGGATTACTATGGCTTTTCAAATGCATCTATACTGAATGGTGGCATTCAGGGCTGGCTTGCCGATGGCTATGATATTATCGATACACCGGCTGTGAGAGATGAAGGGAACTTCTCATTCAACGTAAATGAGGCTGTGTTCTGCGACATAACCTATGTGATGGAAGCTTCAAATAACCCCGACATAATTATTTTTGATGCACGCTCTGAGGATGAATTCACCGGCAAGGATGAGCGGGCTGAAAAGAGCGGCCATATTCCAAATGCCGTAAACCTGGAGTGGAGTAACGTGCTTCAACAGGAGGGAGTGCCGTACTTTCTGCCTGCACAAGAGATACAGGATAAATACACAGAACTGGGTATAACCCCCGATAAAGAGGTTATTCCTCATTGTCATACCAACGTGCGCGGCTCTCATGCCTACTTCACGCTAAGGTTAATGGGTTACGATTCTGTTCGGCCTTACGAAGGTTCGTGGGCAGAGTATGGAAACAATCCCGACTCTGTGGTTCAATAGGAGCTATTAAAAAATGAAGAGGTTCATCAAAAGCCATATAATTCCGGGCGGAAAGATTGCAACAAAAGACCAGTAGAGCGCTGTCTTTAATTTAGCACGATAATCAGGGATTGCTATTTCGCCAATACGTTCAGGAGCCGCCGTACGTTCCAGTCCCAGGCGGTTCATTTTGCCCCACTGCTTCTTGCCCCGGATGTAATCGACAACCCCTTTAAACCGCCACCAGGTATGAATTTGGCGATATCCAAAATTTTCGAGAATCGCGTGAAGCGTGAGGATAAAAATATTTTTCACGCTTCCATATCTTCGAAAGGTAGTCTCCTCACAAATGAGCGACGATATGGATAAAAGTACACCCAAAAGAATAGCCACTGTGAAAAAGAGCAGTACAAACGGTTCAAATATCCCAACAAACAGAATCACCAGCAAAAAGTAGATATATCCCGTCATCTCAATCACGGGCCCCAGGAGCTCTATGAGTGTAAAATAGGGCATGGTTATAAAACCAAGCCTGCCATACTTGCGATTCATGAACATGGTTTTGTGTCTCCAGATGGAATCGACCAAGCCCCGCTGCCATCTGTTACGCTGTGTTGCCAGATCATTCCAGTTTTCAGGCACTTCAGTCCAGCAAACCGGTTCAGGCAAAAACCGAATCCGGTACTCCTCTTTCTGCTCCCTGAAAAACCGGTGGAGCCTTACCACAAGCTCCATATCTTCACCCACTGAATCCCTCATATACCCGCCGGCCCTTACAACGGCGTTTCTATCAAATATTCCAAAAGCTCCGGAGATGATCATCAAACTGTTAAAATAATCCCAGCCTATTCTTCCAAAAAGAAATGAGCGCAGATACTCCACTGTTTGAATTCGGGCCAAAAATCCCTTGGGAATATCTACGCTCTTAATTTCATAATCGGAAATGGTGCAACCGTTCGCGATTCTCACGATTCCGCCGGCAGCCACCAGTTTATCATCCTGAACAAAAGCCTGCAGCATTTTCTTTAATACATCCTGTTCAAGAAGTGAATCGGCATCGATTGAGCAGAACAGCTCTTTTGAACTTGCATTAATACCTGCATTCAGTGCATCGGCTTTGCCTCCGTTCTCTTTATCTACTACAATCAAGTTCTCATATCTCTTCGATTTATATCTCTTAATAACCTTCTCCTGCGGAAGGGTAGAGTAAACTTCTAAATCGGATTCAAAAAGCTCGAAATGGTTAATGAGCTTGTTGAGCGTTTGATCTGTACTCCCATCGTTCACCACCACAACCTCAAAATCTCTGTAGTGAACCTGAAGAAGTGCCTCAACAGAATTGATGATATTTACCTCTTCATTATAAGCCGGAGAGATGATGGAGATTGATTTATAGAGATCCGATTGAAAAAGGCCGTCCAGCTCAAATACAGAAAAATATCTCTGCTGTTTCCGGATATAGAAAACCGATACAACAACAAGAATCAGGTAGATGCTATTAACCACCAGGAAGTAGAGTATAAAAACCCAACCAAATGTCTCGAGATAGATTAAAGCCTGTTGAATAACTGTCACCAACTGATCAATCAAATCCTATGCAATTTTAGTTTATAAATTTCTATGAGTCTGTCTGTAATGGAGGGTTGACGGTATCGCTAACCTCCTCGTTATGATCCAGTTCAGCGATCGCTTTTGAAGCAGCATTTGCTACTTTCTCGTCTTCATGATTCAAAAGCCGGTTTAAACGGTTCAGGGCATCGGGATTATAAAAGGCCTGTTGTGCCCTAATTAATGCCACTAATACAGCTGGCTCTTGCCATTTGGCAGCATCACTTTCAATCCACTGTTGCAGTGCGCCGGTCATAAAGTAGTAGTTTGTTTCGGTTACACACTGGATGAGCAGGGCTCTGTTACCGGAATCTATGTCATCATTCGAGATGATCTTTTCAAGAGCTGCTGCCTCTTCCTCAGTTTGGTTTCTGCTGTCGTCAATAAATCGATAGAAGAGTTCTAGGATCGCCATTTTGGAGATGCCACTTCTTTTGGAGTAAGCTTCAAGAGCGTAACTTCTGTCGGAGAGCTCACTGCTGGCCATCATTGCAGAGGCTGCAGAAAAAGACATATACATATTCTCTGCATGAACCAGCCTTTTTAAAACAGAAATGATTTCCCGATTTACGAGATCTGTAAACCTGAAATAGTTACAGCCTTTAATTCTTTCGATTTCATTGTCAGATTTCAACTGGTTGAGGTGAAAATTAAAAACGGGTTCGACGACAAGAAGTTTTCTCAATTTTACGGCATCTTCACCATCAACATTCTTCAAAAGTTTAATTACAGACTTTTCAAAAATTGAGTATTTCATTTTAATTCCGTCAAACATCTTGGAGATATCCTCTACATCTGCATCGCCGTCCATATAAGCAAAAATAGCCGGCAAAAACTCGTTCTCATACTTTTCGGCCATTTTCCCTTGCCGTGCCCTGTGGATTCTAATTCCTATAGAGGTTACAAACAGCATGACCGTGGCAATAAGCAGGACAAATGTAACGATCAAAAGCAGGTTCATAGACGTGCCCATATCCAGCATCAGGAGATAACCGAATTGTGCCAACTGTTCCATCAATTTAAGAGTGCTTTATTGATTCGAATAATGAGCTCGTCCGTTTCAAACGGTTTTTCCATATAGTCTTTTACTTCGTGACTAAAGGCTGTTTTTTTATCTTTTATTTTCATGGAGGCCGTGAGCATAATAACCCTTGTATCTTTTAAGCCTTCATCTTCCCGCAACTGCCTCAGCAATTCAAACCCGTTCATGCTTGGCAGCATCACATCCAAAAGGACCAGGTCCGGCTTTAACTCTTTCACAGCTGAAAGACCTTCAAGCCCGTTGTTTCTCCTTTCAAAGTGAAAATTGTTCCTCTTCAATTTGAATTCAATCAGTTTTGAAACAACGGGATCATCCTCAATCAATAAAACAGATGGATTTTTACGATTCATTTTCTTGATGTCTTAAGTTATAATAATATTTGAAGTTGTTTACTTAGTCATAAGAATCTATTTAAATCCATACCAAGTTGTTTATAATTTAATTTAATGTTTATCAATCTGCGCAATTCATGTATTGCAATTTAAACCTATTCAAGACACCATCCATATGATGATATTTTATTTCAATTTTATTATTTACAATAACTTGAACAGATCATATTGCTATATCTGTAATGAATCCATTTTCACTTAAAATTGTCTAATCTGTAACATTTCCCTGTATATCTGTCTTAAAGAGAGAGCACTGATCAAAATGTTTCATATAAAATTCGGTATTATTGATTCGACCCATAACCCTTTGCAATCTTTTCAATTTGAAAACACTACAAGACTTTATTTTTAGTCTGGCTATTTTATTCTTCATGGCAGTTACTCTACTCTTTCCCTGCAGTACTGCTGCACAACAGTCTGACTCCGGTACGCAAAACGCAAATCAAAGTTTAGATCACAGAGATCTAAATAACATGTTTTCTCTTGGTTATTCTTATGACTATTACGTGGAAGACATTGAACCGTGGCGCCGCCTTTATGGCGAGTATTACAGATTTACCGGCCTTGGCCCGATAATAGGTCGACTGAATATGAACCGTCGATTTGATATCACAGATTTTCAAGCAGAAATCGATGCATATCCGGAATTATCTGAAAAAATGTATGCCTATTTGAATATTGGTGTTTCCGGCGGGGATCTCTTTCCAGGGTTTCGGGCAGGGGCAGAGGTTTTTCGTACACTGCCTGAAGGTTTCGAGGGTTCATTGGGAGCACGGTATTTATCCTTCGGATCGGATGATATTTTAATCTTTACAGGATCACTTAGTAAATACTGGAGAGATTGGCTTTTCACTGCGCGACCCTATTTCACACCGCTTGATTCAGAGATTTCAACATCATTTACCTTTCGTGCACGTCGCTTTTTTGATCTCCCGGACAACTATGTATCGCTGGATGGAGGCTTTGGATTTTCTCCGGATGAACGAAGAATTATTGAAGGGGAACCTGAACAGCGCCTTCTGAAATCCAGATTTCTTTCCCTGAGAGGGAATTACCTGGTTCACAGGCAGGTGCAACTTTTTGGTGAAGTAAAGGCAACCGACCAGGAGCTGCCTTTTCGGGATGAGTTATTTAGAATATATACTTTTGAAACCGGAGCGAGGTATCGTTTTTAATGAGGTTGCCGGAACTTGAAAAACAGTGTGATGATTTTTTGAAAAGCCTCCCGGCAACCGACTCTGCCCATGACCTGGCGCATATACGGCGGGTTGTAGCCAATGCTAAAAGAATTGTGGCGAATGAAGATGCCGATGTTATTACAGTAATCGCAGCATCCTGGCTTCATGACTGCGTTACACTGCCTAAAAATCATCCTGAACGAGCCATGGCCTCCAAACTGGCAGCCCGGAAGGCCGTCGATTTTTTAAAAACCTTGGACTTCCCGGCTGATAAGCTAACTGCAGTGGGCCATGCTATTGAAGCTCACAGCTTTTCTGCCGGAATACAGCCTGAAACAACTGAAGCCAAAATAGTGCAGGATGCCGACCGCCTCGACGCCCTTGGTGCTATCGGTATTGCGCGCTGTTTTGCTGTAGGTGGAATTATAGACCGGCCGCTCTACAACCCTGAAGATCCCTTTTGTGAAAAAAGATTGCCGGATGACAGGAAATGGACTATTGACCACTTTTATACCAAACTATTTAATCTGGCCGAATCTATGAATACAGAGGCTGCAAAAAAAGAAGCTCACGATAGAACAAACTATATGAGAGCTTTTATCAATCAATTACAACAAGAGATTTCCTGAGCAGCATGAATTTATCCATTTCCAGAACTATCATCCTTTTCCAAAAATGGGCGCTCCTTGTACTTCTGCTGATATTATCTCCTTTTCAGGCACACGCTCAATCACTCACTGATAGCGAACATCCGTTTCCATTCTCAACTGACGAAGTGCATCTCACCGTTTGGAATGGAGAGGACTATAGCCCGCTTTTCATCAAAGGTGTGAACCTGGGTATTGCCGTTCCGGGTACTTTTCCCGGAGAACTAAAAGCTACGGCAAGTGACTACTCGCGCTGGTTCCGCATGATTCGGGAGGCCGGTTTTAATACCATACGTCTTTATACACTCCATTATCCACACTTTTATGAGGAGCTTAAGCGGTTTAATGAGGCCAATCCAAATTACCCACTTTATTTTTTCCAGGGTGTCTGGCTCGAGGAAGAGTTGCCCGGGTATGACGAGAACCTATTCACGTTAACTGAATCTTTTGACGAGGAGATTCGCTCAAATGTACAGGCCGTTCATGGAGACATCACAGTGTCTCAAAGGCCGGGCAAAGCCTTTGGCAGCTATACTGTCGACACATCTCCCTGGATGATTGGATATATCATTGGCCGTGAGATTCATCCTACAGAAATCATTACAACGAATGAAACCCATCCATCCTTCACCTCCCATAATGGAACATATCTCTCCATTGAGAATGCCTCACCAAGCGAATCATGGCTCGTCGAAAGGATGGATCACTTGCTTTCCATTGAAATGGACCGTTACGGCACACAGCGCCCGGTATCTGTCTCCAGCTGGCCAACTCTGGACCCGATAGAACATCCATTTGAAGAACACTCAAGTGAAGAGATGGCATCCATTGACCTGAGCAAGGTTGATTTCCAAAATGCCAAAGCCGGATTTTTCATCTCCTACCATGCCTATCCCTATTATCCCAATTATATCAGCAGGGACCCAAGGTATACTCCTTTTCATGACCACATAGGCCAAAACAGCTATCTGGGATATCTCACATACCTGAAACAGCACTATGAAGGCATTCCTCTGATAATAGCTGAATTTGGCGGCACCTCCAGCTGGGGTGTTGCAAAGTATGCCCATAACGGTATTCACCATGGTGGATATTCCGAAGTGGAGCAGGGTAAAAATAATATTCGATTGCTGAAAAATATCCATCAGTCCGGTGCAGGCGGTGGTATACAATTCTCCTGGATGGATGAATGGTTCAAAAGAACATGGATAGTTGATCCATTCGACTTTAATCCCGAGAGCCGGATTCTTTGGCATAATGTGACGGGAGCTGAGCAGAATTATGGATTGATAGGGTTCAGATCAGCAGACAAAATGCCGGTTGAATGGGAGCGATTTGCTGATGATGACCCGATTCTGGCACTGCATGCCGGGGCTGATTTTGCCTACCTGAACCTTCGCCTGGATATTCCGAGCCACATATCCGAAAATGACAGCCTATGGATTGGTATCGACACCTATGACCCAGACCTGGGTGAGAGTGTAATGCCTAATGGCGCTACAGTTCAAAATCGTGTAGAATTCGCCCTTTTAATCACCAATTATGAGGCTGAATTATACGTTACCGAAGCTTATGACACATTCGGAATTTGGCATGGAACCTCCGCTCCCGAGCAGCTCTATCGCTCTGTGGCAGCCGACGGATCAACCTGGCGATTGGTTAGGTGGAAAAATGATAATCGTGATTTTGATGCGCAGGATATTGGCCGCTTACAGGTTAACCGTCAAAATACACCTACCCACAGCACGGATGGAGTCCGTCTTTACAACGATCACATAGAGATTCGCCTTCCCTGGACACTGATCCATTTTACAGATCCAAGCAGAATGGAGGTTCTGCACGATGACAGATCTACTCCCACAACGGAAACCCGGATTTCTGACGGAATCAGTCTTTCTCTTTTTTATAAGGATTTCTCAGCAACAACTACCACCCGCTTCATTTGGGACACATGGAATGACACCCAAAACGCTGAGGAATACCGGAAAGGCACCTATTACGTCATGCAAGAGTATTTGCCTACCTTGCCCGGAAATCCGATTGCTAAAAGTGATTTTTATCATTTGGGAACCGGCTCCGTCAATATTATCGCCGCTGAAGATGGAGTGTTACAAAACGATCTGTCGCTGGATGGTACACCAATGGAAGCTGTTTTGGTAAGCCCACCCAAAAACGGACTCCTTCAGCTTCACGCAGACGGGAGCTTTAACTATCTCGCTTCAGACGGTTTTACAGGAAGCGATTCTTTCACCTATAGGGTCCGTGCAGGTTTCAATTGGTCGGAGCCTGTAACCACAGGCCTGCAAGTTGAAGGGACACCCATTGGAAGCGGCTTTGTGAGCCTTTACCCAAATCCGGCAAAAACAAACTTTACAATTACCTCCTCGTCAGTTATAGATCGAATCGAAATTTTCAACATGATGGGCCAGCGAATCAGCACATATCAGGTGAACTCTACATCCTATGATATTTCCTTGCCGGGTGTGGCTTCGGGAGTTTATTATGCCCGCATATTTTCCGGCAGTGATAATCAGCTCAAGAAATTTATGATTGTGAAGTAGTTTTTCTATAGGCTTGGCATAAAGCCAAAGGTTGAGTGAAGTCTGGATTTAATTCATAGATTACTTTAACTCAACGATCACCTCTTTCACACGAGAGCAAAAGCTAAAAGCTGAATTACGATATATCCCGTTATCCCCATCAAAAGCGTAGTTGTCGTGTGGGTTTTGAGTGCTGTTGCCGTATCCATCTCAGAGAACTTGGCCACCACCCAAAAATAGCTGTCGTTTACGTGTGATACGGTAAGTGAACCTGCACCGATAGCCAGAACAACCAGGGCGGTGCCATTCACTGAATCAAATCCCAGAGGTTCCAAAAGGGGGGCGCAAATAGCTGCCGCCGTGATAATAGCCACTGTTGAGGAGCCCTGTGCCGTTTTTAAAAATGCCGCAATCAGAAAGGGGATGAGTACACCCAGGTTTCCGGCCGTGGCAAATTGTGCGGCAAAATCGCCCAGGTCGGTTTCACGCAGTACAGCCCCGAACGCGCCTCCCGCTCCTGTGATCAAAATAATGATCCCGGCTTTTTTCAGAGCTTCCTCCAGCCATATGTTCTTTATTCGCTTCTCACCATTGCCTACCATAAAGAAGGCCATCAACACACCAATAAAGAGGGCGATAATGGGGTCGCCGAGAAATACCATTGCATTAAACAAATATCCGTCACCTAGTGGTGCCGTAGGGTATTCTGCGATCGATTTGAATGCAATCAAAAATATGGGTGCCAGTATTGGGGCAATCGCTATGGTAAACGATGGAGCACTTCTTCCCTCATCTTCACTCTCATCAGGCAGCTCTATCTCGATATGATAGCGGCCACACCAGTATTTTGCCCAAAGCAGTGCAACAATCATCACAGGAACAGAGACAATCAAACCCATAATCAACACCCGGCCGATGTCTGCACCCAGTGTGGCGGCAGCTGCAAGCGGACCCGGTGTTGGCGGAACAAATACATGAGTTGCATAGAGGCCTGAAGCCAGCGCAACCGCAAGAACGGCGATGGAAATATTAGTTCGCTTGCCAATCGCTTTCATTAGCGAGGAGAGTACAATAAAACCGGAATCACAAAATACAGGAATAGAAACGATGTAACCGGTCATACTCATGGCAATGGGAGAGTTCTTCTCGCCGACCCAGGAGAGCAGCTTATTGGCCAGCACCCTGGCGCCACCGCTGCGGTCGAGATACTCGCCGATAATGGTGCCAGCTGCAATAACAATCCCAATGCTTTGAAGGGTTGATCCAAAACCACCGGAAATAGCACCAAGCATATCAGTTACAGCCAATCCCGTAAGAAAGCCCATCACAATAGAACCAAACATCAGCGCCAGAAAGGGGTGCAGTTTCAGCCGTGCTGTCATCCAGATGATGGCACCAACTACTGCCAGAAGCCAGAGAAATGTGATCATGTTTTGTTGAGTTAGAACATCTGTTTTTACACCGCTGCTTGCAGGTCAAATATATTTAATTCTTACTCTTTAACAGCAGTTGAATGGCTTTCGCTAAGGCTTGATAATACACCCTTCAATAATTTCCTGCCATTCGTGATGATAACAGACTTATTCTGCGAACACTTCACTTTTTTCAGAGATATCTGCCTTCATCAGTTCAACCGTAAACGTTGTTCCTTCACCGCTTTCTGACACAAAAGATATGCTGCCACCCTGTTTTTCAGCAAAATCTTTACATATCGAAAGCCCCAGTCCGGTACCGGTTTCCCCGTGTGTTCCTATTCTCGTATAGCTGAATGATTTAAAAATGTCTCTCTTTTTCTGTTCCGGTATACCAACTCCGTTATCAGAAACAGAGAGCCTTACCCTGTTATTCTCTTTAACAGCTTTCACCGTCACAACTCCATCCTCTTCAACATATTTAATTGAATTGGATATCAGATTCCTCAAAATAACCTGCATCATATTTTTATCTGCCAGCATAGCCAGGTTCTCCTGTATATCCACCACAATTGTCACACCCTTTTTTTGAGAACTGTGCCTGAACCCAACCAAACATTCATCCACAATCTCCTTCACGTTAACCGGCTCTATGTTTGCCTCAATTCCATCTTTCTGATTCTGAGCCCATTGAAGATAGTTACTCAGAATAGTAATTCCGTGTTGTAAGCGATGGTCTACTTCTTTTAGTACCTTATCCATATCCTTATTATTCAGTGCTCCCTCCTGTATCAGATAAACCACTCCCTGTAGCCCTGAAAGCGGGTTTCTTAAGTCATGAGCCAGTATGGATAGAAGCTTGTCTTTCTCTGAATTTACTTCCTGTAACTCAACTGTTCTTTCACGGAGTTGACGGTTCATCCTGTTTTTCTTTTGATAGAATATGAATAATCCGACCAGTGCGATTGCAACTACCATTAACAGAAATAAGCTTCTGATCAATGTATTTCTCTGAGATGCCAGTGCCTGTTCAGCCAGTTCTCGGTTTTGGCGTTCAGTTCTCAGGTTTAATAATGTTTCCTGGCGGGCAAGTGCTTCTTCACGCTCAGTAGCTGCGATGCTGTCGGTTATGGAAGTGTATCTTTTTAAGTAGTCCAAAGCAGCAACTGCATTGCCATCCGACTCGTGGACCAGCCACAGTTTATTCAAAATACTTTTTGTAAACTCAACCTGTGAAAGTGACTCCGCTATTTCCAGTGCATCTTCAAAATATTGGATCGCTACACTGAAATTTTCCAAATTTTGATAAGAGTCACCCATCCCCGACAAGTTATAAAAAGATCCTATTGTAATATTGTTTTGCCGGCTCATTTCAAGAGATTCCTGAAAGTACACTAGTGCTGTTTCAGGATCGCCCATCTCATTATGCAACACTCCGATATTATAGTTGATCTGTATTTTTGTAACGATATTCCCCAATTGATTACTTAAATCAAGAGCCTTTTGGTAGCTCTCAAGAGCTTCTTGAAACCTTCCGGTTGATTTATAGAAAATGCCCAGATTAATATAATTGCCGGTAATATATCTTGGATTACCAATATCCAGATTAATCTCCAGAGCCTGTTTTATATAGGTTTCGGCAAGTTCATAGTTCTCTTCACTCAAGTTCAATGTGCCCAGGTTCTCTAACACTACCGCTCTTGTTTGAGAGTCACCTAATTGCTCTGCCAAACTCAGGCTTTCCAGATAGTGATCTATTGCTGCAGGATAGTCACCCAGCGACTCATAAACTCCGGCAATATTCTGTTTTATCGCCGCCTGCATGCTTTGATTTTCCTCCGCCCTGGCCTTTTCAAGAACCTCTTGATAGATCTGCAGCGCATCAGAAAAGCTGGATTTTTCACGGTGAGCTGTAGCAATCAGATTTCCGATATTGACAGCCCTTGATGTGTGTTGAAGCTGTTTATAGGGCTCATTAAGCGCTGCAATTACAGAATCGGCCATACCCTTTGATAAGAAGTAATTACCAAGGTTACTATAGGCGAATGCTATTCCCTCATCGTCGTCAATCACAGAAGAGACTGAAAGGGCATCATTGATGATCGATTTTGCATCCCCAAGATTTCCCTCCTCAATCAAGCCGGCCGTTTTGTTGTTTAATTCGAGAACATACTCCTGATTTCGTTCACGTTCAGTTTCCTGATCCTGTGTTTTAATAGTTATAGCTTTATCTGAATCGAATGAAATCGAATACGCCACTGAGCATACCCCAAAACAGATCAGGAGTGTGAGCATAGCCCGGAAAATGTGTGCAAAGGGATGGTGAAACATATAGGCAGAAATCTAAAATTGAGCGCAAACTAACATTAAAAACTGTTCTCGGGTAATTTCAGTCTGAATGTTGTGAAAATTCTGATGATTATTTTATTTCATATGACCGGATTTGATCAACACCAAATTGTAAGAGCTTATTTGTGGTCTGAGTATATTTTTCACTTAATATATTTTGAAGGTCTTTCTCCGCCGAATAGTAAATCTCTTTGAGCTCTCTTACCTGTTCAGATCTCTTTGGATCAATGCTGATCACCATGGTTTTGCCTGATCGTGCCTTATTAATAAATCCCCTTTTATCCAGCTTATTAATAAATCTTGTGATCGTTGAGGGTGCTAAATCCAGCTCTTCGGCAATCACCTTCTGAGAGGCTTCACCTTCTTTTTCAATCACCATCAAGAGTTCAACATAAGATGTGGCAAGCTTGAACGGTTTAAAGTAGGAGTCAAAATGCCTGCTAACCGCCCGGCTGAATTTATTTACGTTTAAATGCATATTATTTAAATTGTTTTGTACATACAACGGACAAATTGGTTAATTCACATTAGACAATCAACAGAAACACTTCTTTTTTAATCTTTGAATTGCGATCTTCTATCACAGAATATCCCCCATTTATGTACAGAGTACAACTCAAAAATTTTGAAGGTCCGCTTGATCTTCTTCTCTTTTTTATTAAAAGAGATGAGCTCAACATCTACGACATCCCCGTATCTCATATCACCCATGAGTTCCTTGAATACATTCGGCTTATGGAGGAGCTCGACCTTGATGTAGCCAGCGAATTCATCTACATGGCCAGCATGCTTATGTCGATCAAGGCCAAAATGATGCTTCCAAGAGATGCAGAAGATGATGAAATGCTTGACGAAGATGATCCGCGATATGAACTTGTGCAGAGGCTGCTCGAGTATAAGCGCTACAAGGAGATGTCGGTAAAGCTTACAATCATTGATGAAGAGACACAAAAGAAATATTTCCGGGGTTACCTTGATGAAGATGAGGTTGATAAACAAGCTTCAGGAGAAGCCTTAAAAGACGTTTCACTCTTTGATTTAATGGCTGCTTTCAGAAAAGTACTCACCGACATTAAACGCCAGCATTCGTACCATAAAGTAGAAAAGGTTCAGTTTACAGTAGAACAACAGGCAGAGTATGTATTAACTGAGCTGCATAAAAGGGGACGTACCTCTTTCTATACATTTTGCATCTCCCTGAAAACACGAGCCGCAATTGTAGTAACCTTTCTTGCCATCCTGGAGATGCTAAAGGAGCAACAGATCAATCTCTTTGTTGAGGATGAAGATCCGACCGACTTTTACGTTGACTTAAAGCCGGTAGATGAAATTATTGGCACCCCCGGGAAATCCTTCAAATCTGAGTTCACATGAAAAAATACATTTTCCTCGCAATACTGTTTACAGGCTGTGCCACCCAAATTCCACTAAGTGAGGTTACTTCATCCGACTCTCTTCTGGAATACAGTGATCGTATAACCCCTGAGTTCCTAAGACAGCACCTTGAAGTAATTGCTCACGACTCTCTGGAGGGTCGTGACACCGGATCGAGAGGGCAAAAGATTGCTGCCGATTACCTGGCAGATTATTACACCGGCCTTGGTCTCACACCAAAAGGTGATGACGGCTCCTATTTTCAACACTTTAAACTGAATGCTGAATATACAGACAGCCTGGTATATCAAACTTTCAAGATCCAGGAAAGTGATACTATCAGAGTAGATCACACCGTTGAGTCGAAAGATTCATATGGCGAGTACATCCGACTTTTTGGAGGAACCGCCCCTCTTGCCGGTGATGTTGTATTTGCAGGTTTTGGCCTGAATGATCCTGAGAGAGATGTTTTTCACCTTGATGGAACAGACCTCCAAAACAAATGGGTCTTGATTTTTGAAGATATCCCCTACGTTGTTGATGGAGACACGCTTGTAAACCCAAATATTACAAGCAACAGCCGTATCAGATCCATCTTGGTTGATAAGGATGCAGCCGGAATTCTGCTTATCTCAAATTATACCCCTGGTGAGTTCAATGAGCTGGCAGCTATAAGTTCCAGCCTGATCGGCAATCCCTCTAATTTGAGTTTGGCATATCTCGACAATAACAGGGCAGCAGCAGGTTTTCCGCGTGGCTTTAAACAGATTAGCCCAAAAATGGCCACTCAATTTCTCGGTTTAGAAAATGAAGATGAACTCTTTAAAAAAAGAGAGGAGTTAGTTCGTACAATCACAGATTTTCAGGCTGTTGAAACACCATATTATGTAGAGTATACACCTTACGATGGCCCGGGCTATATTGAAACGGAAAATGTTATTGCCTACCTGGAAGGGGCCGATCCTGAGTTGAAAGATGAGGTTTTGGTACTGATGGCTCACTACGACCATATCGGTATTTCGCAGCCTGACGAAACCGGCGACACCATCAACAATGGAGCAGACGATAACGGCAGCGGTACGGTTGCGTTGATGTCTATCGCAAATGCCCTGCAACAGGCAGCAGAGAGTGGATATCGACCGCGAAGAAGCGTACTCTTCCTGCACGTATCAGCCGAAGAGGTGGGGCTGCTCGGCTCAAGATACTACTCCGACCATCCGGTTATCCCTATCGAAAACACGGTTGCAAACTTTAATGCTGATATGATCGGCAGAAGTGACCCTGAGAATATCAGAAGGGGAGACACCGACTATGTGTACCTGATAGGCGGTGAGATTATCTCCTCCGAACTGGACAGCCTTGTACAGGTTGGCAATGAAAAGTCTGTAAACATGCGCCTTGATCGCCGTTATAATGATCTGCAGGATCCCAACCAGTTCTACCGGCGCAGCGATCACTGGAACTTTGGCAGGTTAAGTGTGCCTTTTGTTTTCTTCTTTACCGGCGTACATGAAGACTACCATCGGCCATCTGACACCGTTGACAAAATTGATTTTGAAAAGCTTTCAAGAGTAACACAACTTATCTACGCTTCAACCATTAAGGTGACCAACTACGACGGCCGGCCAGAGGTTGATAATGAGCAGTTTATAGAGATTACCCGGCGTTTGCCAAGGTAGTGTTAAGTCAATTATGAAATATCTGCGAAACCTTTCAAGGCACAAGGTTCAAGGCTCAAGTGGCGCTATAGCGACAGGAGGAAGTCTCCTAAAAGGTTCGATTCAGACCAAGGCATCTATATCGAAGGATATGCGATTTGCGATATCCGAAGTCCGATTTAACGATTTATAGAACCTACCGACGCTGATCCCGAGGTATCGTGATTGACAGGTCTAAACCGTCACTTTTAGCCTGCCACGACAGTAGGTTGCTTCGATTCACGGAACCCAATTATTACCGTCCGTTCAAGATAAATGCCGCCCAATTTCTTGGGGCGGCATACTCCGGATGATCCATGAGGCTTATCTTTGCATTTCGAAGAGCTGATCCATAACTCTGACCTTCACGGATATGTTCATAAAAACCTATCATTAAATGCGCAGTCGGCTGGTCGTTCACCTTCCACATCGAAACGACCAGGTTGGATGCACCGGCATATAGAAAAGCACGCGTAAACCCAATCAACCCCTCACCTCTTCGAATCTCACCAAGACCTGTATCACAAGCCCCAAGCACAACAAGATCGGCCCTCATTTGCAGGTTATATATCTCTCCCACATAAACAATTCCATCTCCATCATCTCCGCCATGCAGGGCAATTCCGGAGAGTGCCGGGTTTCTTTCATTAACGAAAGCATGTGTTGCAAAATGGATAAAGCCATAATCGTCAAGTGCTCCGTTCAAAATTCTGGATTTTGAGGCCCTCCTGTCTGTAAGCACTTCAGCATGTTCCGGAAAAAAGAAACTCCAAAGAGAATTTCTTACCCTGAATAATTTCGCGATCTCCTGTGCCTCATAACCGGAAAGCGGAAGCGGGGTTAACTGGTCGAAATACCGCTCATTCAACTCATCCTGTTCAAGAGGAATCGTAGATTGACTAAAAGGAGCCAGGGCAAGCAAATTTTTGGGTTCTTGCGGCCTCTGCTGCTGCTTTGTAATCATCACTGTTGCAGAAGGCCTATATTGAATTTGATATTGCCGCAGCAGAAATGGCATGTGATGATACATTTTTCCGTTCGGCTTTTCGGTCAAAAGCATTTCAAACGGTAAATAGTGCATTGCCTGATCAGGTAAAATAATGACGGATTCTGTTCTCAGCAGGTCCTTAACGGGCTCAATCAATTGAGTATACAAATGATAGGCTGCTTCTTCATATTCCGTAGTTCTTCCGCTAATAACAGATTTTCGTATCTTTTCTATCTGGTCGGCTAACCCTTCATCTTTTTCAAGTTTTCTCACACTAATCTGTTCGCTGTCAATAATTATTGCATACAAACTCTCGCTCCCAAACGAATAGGATAGAACGGTTTCATCAGGACCGATCATTGACTGAATATCATCTCTTGCAGCCAGTTTTCTGTCATACTTTAACTGATAGTAGTCAGGATAGTTTTCTTCGAGAGATTGAGTAAACTGATGCAGCTCTCTTTTCGCATAGAACAGTGAATCGCGGTATTGCCTTAACATACTCTGCGAACCCTCTTCTCCTTTCTCCTGCTCAAGCTGAAGCTTTTGATAGTAATCGGATACCTTTGTGTTTAACTCTCTTTCAACATTAATCACCTCGTCCGGAACGCCGCCAAAATTTCTGGCCTCTACACTTTGTAGCAGATCATGAGCAATACGTGAACGGCTTTTTTCTGAGTAGTAATGCATTTCATCGAGCCAATTATCATCATGGCTTATAGTGTAGAGCTTAAAAATAATATCCAATGCATTTGAATAAATCTCATAATTATTGTCAATAAGGTTTAGCTTAGATGCTTCATTTTGAAATGAGGTTTGCAGCATGTCGATTGTTTCTGATGCAATTGTCGTAAACCTCAATGATTCATGCAGTAATTGTTTGTCTCCTGATGCTTTAAATTTCTCATGTAAAACCCTGTTCATTCCTCTGATGTTCTCTATCAGCTTTAAGGTGTAACTTACCTGACTCAGATCCGGAATAATTGCCTCATCACTTACATCAACGCCGAGAATTAACGATAATGTTTTACTGTAATAATGATGGGCGTTATTGTAATCTCCCTCCATTAAATAAGAGTTGGCAATCAGGGAGTAGGTATCAATCATATCAATGTGATTTTCATTGAAACGACTCAAACCAATATTCAATGCCCTTTGCAACTCCTTGCGGGCATCACCCCACCTTTCGGTTTGTATATACAATCCGGAGAGTGTGTGTAATGGCGCAATCAGGTTTGGATGATTGTCTCCATGGATATTTTTTCTGACCTCAATTGCCAATCGATAATTTTTTTCAGCTCTTTCAAACTCCTCTTTTTGCAGATAAACAGATCCCAGGTTATTGTAACCTACGGCCGTATTAGGGTGCTCACTTCCGTGTATCTCCTCTTTAACTCTCTGTGCAAGTTCCAAATAGTGTATTGCTTTTTCCAGATCTCCAAGCTGTAAATAGACTACACCTGCGTTATTGTATGCCCTTGAAACATTGTCGTTCATCTGACCAAAGTTCTCAATCAAAATGTCGGCTGACCTGATAAAATATTCAGCGGCTCTCCCACGGTCACCCAATACGTAATAGATGCCACCCACATTATTATAAATAAGTGCCATTTCATGGTGTGATTCACCAAGAGCTTTAATAATAACCTCACGTGCGCTAAGGTAATGTTCAAGAGCCTCTTCCAGCTGCCCCAATCTGCGATAAACCACGCCAATATTATTGTGGAGCTGAGAAAGCAACCGCATCACCTCAAGGTCTTTCTCCAGATCATTTAATATGTTCAAAACCGAACTGTATGCCTCCAAAGCATCACTATAATTTCCCTGCGAATTCAGTATATAGCCGTCAATAATTCCGGCTCTTGCAAAACTAATTTCACCCGGGCTATACTCATTTACAACTTCAATGGCTCTGTCTGCCCAAATTCGTGCCTCATCAATATTTGCCAGATCTTCATTAAGGAAAGCTTTTTGAGCAAAAATTTTCACCAATAGCGGGTGGCCTTCTCCAAGCAAATTATACGCCAGGTTTTTTGCATCATCAAGAAGATGATCTGCGGCTTCATATTCTCTGGAGTTTCTTAGGATTGAGGCTCTGTAGATGAAAGAGTCGACACACAACTCGTAATAATCCTCATTATTACAAAGATCTTCTTCAATGGACTTGAAGAGCTTCTCAGACTGCTCCGAATCGTTATAGATAAACAGTTCTTCGGCTTCTCTGAATGTTTCAGATAACGTTGATCCATGCTGGCTTATGCCATATTCGGTACAGAGAAATGTCAGTGCTAAAAAGCAGAAGATTCCTTTTAGCAGATTTGATAGTGTTCCCCTCATCATAACGTTGAGCAGATTGAGCTTTTAACATTCCGAACACGATTTTGTTCTGTCATGTTAATGATACAAATCCTAATAGTAAAGTGTTATTCACCCCCAAAGAGAGCATTTACAAATTCTACACGGTCAAATATCTGTAAATCCTCAATTTTCTCTCCAACTCCTATATATTTAACAGGTACTTTTAGTTCATTTGATATTCCGATAACAATGCCTCCCTTTGCTGTACCGTCCAATTTTGTAAGAACCAGTCCTGTTACATCCACAACTTCTGTAAAAGCCCTGGCCTGCTGCATGGCATTTTGGCCGGTAGAAGCGTCCAGTACCAATAGGATTTCATGCGGGGCACCATCCGTAACCTTGCCCATTACACGCTTTATTTTTCCAAGCTCTTCCATCAACGACTTTTTGTTGTGTAGTCGCCCGGCTGTATCCACAAGTGCAACATCAGAACCCCGCGACTTGGCGGCGGCTACGGTGTCGTAGGCCACAGCAGCGGGATCAGCATTTTGTCCCTGCTGGATTATGGGAACATCTGCACGTTCACTCCAGATGGTGAGCTGGTCTACTGCAGCAGCCCTGAATGTATCAGCGGCTCCCAAAACTACTTTTTTTCCGGCATTTTTATAAAGATGCGCCAGTTTTCCGATTGTGGTTGTTTTTCCTACTCCGTTTACACCAACCACCATTATAATGTGCGGCTTATGGGTAAAATCCGCATCAAATTCTGCCGGCTGGTCCGGACGATTCTCCTTCAGAAGAGCTACGATCTCTTCTCGCAGCATCAGCTGCAACTCATTTTGAGTCACAAATTTATCTCTTGCAACCCGTTTTTCAATTCTTTCAATAATTTCAATCGTGGTTTTAACTCCCACGTCGGAGGTGATAAGCGCATCTTCCAGGGCATCGAGGGTTTCAGCGTCTACCGTATCCTTGCCGGCAAGACTTTTTCCGATCTTGTTTAACAAGCCTTCACGGCTCTTCTCTACACCTTGTTCAAGTTTTTCCTTCTTTTTTAAACCAAGTTTATTTAACCAGCTCATTTCTATTGTTGATCAGTTATGTACTATAATTTAGTTAAAATCTGCCCCTTTAATGATCTGATAATACCGCTTTTTGTACTCAATAAACGACACGACCATCAACACAACCGAAACCACCATTAAAAACTTATGGGCAGATTCTGCTTCAGGAAAAAAGAATACAGAGATCCAGTATATACCCATTACATTTACTGAAACCTTACCCGACATTATAGACATGGCCACTTTGCCTCTTTTCTTTTTGATGTGGGCTGAACCGGCCATTATGAGCAGGTCTCGCGTCACACCCAGGGCAAAGTACCAGAGTGGAATCCACCCCAGCCAAACGGTGTAAAGAAACAGAAAGAAAGCCATTACCTTATCAGCAACCGGATCAAGTACTTTGCCCAATTCGGAAACTTCATCTCTCCAGCGGGCAACCCAGCCGTCAATGTAATCAGATACTGCACCATAGATTATCAAGGCCCAGATCATGTTGTTAACCTGGTAATCATTCTCCATATGCAGCCATATGATGGGAAAGACGACCAATACCCGTGTTAAAGAGATAAAGTTCGACCATGTGTAAATGTCGTCACGAACCACTACCTTTTTACCGTCTATGTTAGCAGCTTCTCTCATCGGAGTTTTTTCAAATTCACAATGTTACTTATGATAATCCTGTTATTTTTAAGGATTCAGAATATCATCGGCTTCTGATTTCAATTGAACAAATATACCAATCAGTTTCAACTGTATCGCAAAATACACTATTAAAGAGTTAATCTATATTGAAATGCAAGATAATGAAATGAGCTTCTCTAACACGATAAAATCACAATTGGAAGAGAAAAAGCATTCATCTGAAAGAGTTTATGACGGAAAGCTATTGCAGGTATACGTTGACGAAGTCATCCTTCCCGATGGCACGCACTCAACCAGAGACTGGATAAAACACCCGGGTGCAAGCGCTGTTGTGCCTGTATTTGAAGATGGCACCATTATGCTGTTGAAACAGTTTCGTTATCCTCCCAGAAAAATATTTATCGAAGTACCTGCCGGAAAACTTGATCCGGGTGATTCGCCCGAAGAAACGGCTGAAAGGGAACTGCAGGAGGAGAGCGGCCTTATTTGTGAGCATCTCGAACCTGCGGGATCTTTTTATCCGGCAATCGGATATGCGGATGAGATTATCTATGTGTACGTAGCCTGGGGGTTAACACAGAAAGGACAAAATAATGATGATGATGAATTTCTGTTAAATCACAGAATTCCCTTTTCAAAGGCGCTTCAGATGATTGAAACGGGTGAAATCTCGGATGGTAAAACAATCTGTTCTATCATAAAAGCTCATCTTTGGTGGAAAAAGCATCAACCTTTTAACATCGATTTTTCCGCGGTTAACTCTTAATAATCCCCTCGTTTATGGCAAGTTCAAAAAGAGACTGGTGCAGTCTTGCGTCATTCACTTCATCCCTGCGTTTCAATTCATTTAATTCATCACCGGTAAGCATCATCAAGCAACCGCTATCACGAAATTGACGGTCAAAATTTCGGGGGTCACTCAATCTCATCCTCTCAATGTTCATCCCATTGGGGCTCACGTTTAAATCAATCAGGCAATAGTACTTATCTGCCGGTTCTTCGCCAAACTCGATGACTTGTAGTGATGTTTGATCAAGTTTCATGCTAAAATATTTTGTTCTGTTTCAGGCTCATCCAAATAACAGGTTTCATAACCGATTTTTCAACTATAATTTCACTATAGAAACTATTTTGAATAGCGTTCAATAAAGTCTCTTGCTTTTATCAACTCTAAAATTTCATTGGTATTAGCATCTTTTATCTCAACCTGAAACAGGCTGATAATAGCCTGATTATTGAGGCATTCGAGCGTTTCTTCAATGGTTCTGCACTCTTCTTTTTCACTAACGAGGTCGTTTACGCCCTGAACCACATACTTAATATTCTGCTTTTTTCTCTCCGGTTTAGACCTGTCCTGATCGGGTTCGTTAAAATATTCCCTGATGGCTTCCTCCGTTACGTACCACTGCACTCCGAGTTTTCGTCCCTTTAGTCTGCCTTCCCGAAGGTATGCCCTGAGGGTCATTTTACTCACACCAAGCATCTCGTGCAGATCATCAATGGAATAGAGCGTTAATGAACCAATTTTTCTCGGCATAATCTTAAATTTAATTCTATTTCAGTAGGGGTATAAACATATGAATACTATCAATAAATAACATTACTTATATATTAATTATATAAAGTAATTTTGATTTG